>JAXDLD010000707.1:0-7303 GCA_034666805.1 Acidobacteriota bacterium | reverse complement strand
CAGGGAGGCTTTAGACGCGCGTGCCTCCTGTATAGTTTTCGGGTCCATCATGCACCTCTTAACCGCCTGCCCCGACTGCCACCGGCAGTACGACGCGACCGGCCATGCCGCCGGGCAGCGGTTCCGCTGCTCGTGCGGCGGGGTGCTGGTCGTGCCGGCGCCTCTGCCGCACGAGTCGGCGGTGGTGCGGTGCGCCGCCTGCGGCGGGCCGCGCTCGGGGGAGGAGCTCGCCTGCCACTACTGCGGCGCGGATTTCACGGTCCACGAGCGTGACCTCGACGCCGTCTGCCCGGGGTGCATGACCCGGGTGAGCAGCCGGTCCCGTTTCTGCCACGACTGCGGGTCGCCCCTCCTCTTCACCCAGGCCGCCGCATCGACGGCTGGCTACCCCTGCCCGGCCTGTGGCGGGGAGCAGCGGCTCGCCAGCCGCGGGCTGGGAGTGGAGGAGCGGATCGCCATCTCGGAGTGCCGGCGCTGCGGCGGCCTGTGGGTGGAACGCGAGGTCTTCGAGGCGCTCGCCGAGCGGGCGCGGCAGGGAAAGGTGCCCGATTTCGGACCGGAACCGGCCCGCGACGCTGATCCAGGGCCGGCCTCCGGTACCGCGAGCCAAGGCCCCCTCTACCGCCCCTGCGCGATCTGCGGGGCGCTCATGAACCGCCGCAACTACGAGCGGAAGAGCGGGGTCATCGTCGACATCTGCCGCGACCACGGGGTGTGGTTCGACATGGACGAGCTGTCGCGGCTCCTGCGCTTCATCCACGCCGGGGGCGCCGACCGGGCCGCCGCCCTGACCGCCCAGGAGGAGCGCGCCGCGGCGCATGCGGCGAAGCTCTTCCCGGCCTCCTGGGAGGAGGACGAGACCGGCTGGCTCGGCCGGCGCCGGGACGACACCTTCGCCGACCTGCTCTCGCACGCCTTCGAGCGCTTCCTGCCCGGGATCTTCGGCTAGGCGCAAGCGAGAATACCGGCGCCCCGGCTCCGGTTTGCGGGTGGGAGACCATGAGCCGCACGCCCCCATCCCCACTGCCTCCGACGCTCGTCTCCGTCGCCCGCCGCCGGGCGGAGGAGCACCCGGAGCGCCTCGTCTACACCTTCCTGGCCGACGGCGAGGAGGAGGGGGCGCGGCTCACCTACGGCGAGCTCGACCTCCGGGCGCGGGCGGTCGCCGCTCGCCTCCAGTCGCTCGGGCTCGGTCGCCAGGGGGAGGACCGGGCGCTCCTCCTCTTCCCGCCGGGGCTCGACTTCATCGCCGCCTTCCTGGGCTGCCTCTACGCCGGGGTGGTGGCGGTGCCCGCCTACCCGCCGCGCTCGCGCCGGCTCCTGCCCCGGCTCGCGGGGATCGCCGCCGACGCCCGGCCGCGGGTGGCGCTCACCGTCAGCGCGCTCCTGCCGCGGCTCTCCCGCCCGGGCGAGGAGCTGCCCGCCCTCCAGGGGGTCGCCCTCGTGGCGGCCGACGGGATCGCGCCGGGGGAGGCGGCCGGCTTCCGCCCGCCGGACCTCCGGCCCGCGGACCTCGCCTTCCTCCAGTACACCTCGGGCTCGACCTCGGCTCCCAAGGGGGTGGAGGTGACCCACGGCAACCTCGTCCACAACGAGGAGATGATCCGCCAGGCCTTCGGGCAGTCGGAGGAGTCGGTCGTCGTGGGGTGGCTGCCGCTCTACCACGACATGGGGCTGATCGGAAACGTCCTCCAGCCGCTCTACGTGGGCGGCCGGTGCGTGCTGATGTCGCCGGTCTCCTTCCTTCAGCGCCCGCGGCGCTGGCTGGAGGCGGTCTCGCGCTACCGGGCGACGACCTCCGGGGGGCCGGACTTCGCCTACGACCTCTGCGTGCGGCGGATCGGGGAGCCGGAGCGGCAGGGGCTCGACCTCTCGAGCTGGCGGGTGGCGTTCGACGGCGCCGAGCCGGTGCGGGCGGAGACGTTAGAGAGGTTCGCGGCGGCGTTCGCGCCCGCCGGGTTCCGGCGGTCGGCGTTCTACCCCTGCTACGGCCTGGCCGAGGCGACCCTCTTCGTGACCGGCGGGGTGGCGGGCTCGGGAGCGTCCGTGCTGGAGGTGGAGGGCCGGCCCCGGGTCGGCTGCGGGGTGCCCTGGCTGGGGCAGGAGGTGGCGATCGTCGATCCGGAGTCGCTAGGGCGGGTGGAGGGGGAGCGGGTGGGGGAGATCTGGGTGCGGGGCGCGAGCGTGGCGGCGGGGTACTGGAGCCAGGGGAGCCAGTCGGAGGCGACCGCGCGCGATTTCCGGGCGCGGCTGGCTGGAGAGGGCGAGAGCACCTGGCTGCGGACGGGAGACCTGGGTGTCCTCCGGGGCGGGGAGCTCTTCGTCACCGGGCGGCTCAAGGATCTGATCATCCTCCGCGGCCGCAACCTCTATCCCCAGGACCTGGAGGCGACGGCGGGCGGAGGGGCGGCCTTCGCGGTCGAGGTGGGAGGGGAGGAACGGCTGGTCCTCGTGCAGGAAGTGGAGGGGCGGCCGACGCCGGCAGAGGCGGAGGAGATCGCGGCGGCGATCCGGCGGGCGGTCGCGGAGGAGCATGAGGCGCAGGTCTGGGAGGTGGTGCTCCTCCGCGCCGGGACCCTGCCGCGGACGTCGAGCGGCAAGGTGCAGCGGCATGCCTGCCGGGCCGGATACCTGGCCGGGACCCTGGAGGCCGTGGGCCGGAGCTCACCCCTCGCGGAGATACCGACGGAGGCGCCGCCGGAGCGGCTGGAGCGCGCGGACCTCCTGGAGCTGCCGGAAGCGGAGCGCCGGGCGCTGCTCGAAGCCTGGCTCGCCGGAGAGGCAGCCCGCCGGCTAGGGGCCGCGCGGGTCGACCCCGATCAGCCGCTCTCGGGGCAGGGGCTCGACTCGCTGTCGGCGGTCGAGCTTCGGCACGGTATCGAAGAGGCGTTGGGGGTCTCTCCGGCTTTCGCGGGGCTCCTCGAAGGCTGGAGCGTACGGGATCTCGCCGGGGAGATCCTGGCGGCGATGGCGAACGGAGCCGCGGGCCCGCCAGCGTGGGTGGCAACGCGGGAGGAGGCCTCCGATCTCCCCCTCTCCTACGGCCAGCGGGGGCTCTGGTTCCTCTCCCGCCTGGCCCCGGAGAGCGGCGCCTACAACATCGTCGCGGCGGCCCGGGTGCGGGGCGGGCTCGATCCCGCGGCCCTCGCCCGCGCCCTTCGCGCCCTCGTCGTCCGCCACGGTGCCCTGCGCACGACCTTCCCCTCCCCCGCGGGCGAGCCGCGCCAGCGGGTGGCGGAGCAGGGCGAGCTGGATTTCGCGGAGGTGGACGCCGCGGGGTGGGAGGAGAAGCGGGTGGCGGCCTGGCTCGCCGCGGAGGGCTACCGGCCGTTCGACCTCCCGAACGGGCCGCTCCTCAGGGTAAGAGTGCTGCGGCGGCCGGATTCACCGGATTCGGACGACGCAGTACTTCTCGCCGTCCATCACCTGGTGAGCGACTTCGCGTCGCTGGCGGTGATGGTCCGGGAGCTCGCGGCCCTCTACGCGGAGGAGCGGGGCGGCCCGCGGGCCCTCCTGCCGCGCCCGCGGGCCACCTACGCGGACTTCGTGCGCTGGCAGGAGGAGCTGCTGGCGAGCCCGGAGGGGGAGCGGCAGGAGCGCTACTGGAAGGAGCGGCTGGCCGGCGAGCTGCCGATTCTGGACCTGCCGGCCGACCGCCCCCGGCCGCCGGTCCAGACCGACCGCGGCGGCGCCGTCTCGCTGCGCCTCGGGGGCGAGCCGCTCGCCCGCCTCCGCGAGCTGGGCCGCCGGCAGGGGGCGACCCTCTACATGACCCTCTTAGCCGCCTTCCAGGCTCTGCTCCACCGCTACACCGGGGAGGAGGACATCCTCGTCGGCTCGCCCACGGCCGGGCGCGGCGCGGCGGCCCTGGCCGAGGTGGTGGGCTACTTCGTCAACCCCCTCGTCCTCCGCTCGGACCTCTCCGGCGACCCGCCGTTCGCCGGTCTCCTCGACCGGGTGCGGCGGACGGTCCTCGACGCCTTCGCCCACCCCGACCTCCCTTTCACCCGGCTCGCCGAGGAGCTGCAGCCGGTGCGCGACCCGAGCCGGCCGCCGGTCTTCCAGGTCCTCTTCGTCCTCCAGCCGGGCCAGGGCGATACTCCGCTCGCCGCCTTCGCCCTGGGGACAGGCGGGCGGCGGATGGCGTTCGCCGATCTTACCCTGGAGCCTCTCTCCCTGCCCGAGCGGCGGGCCCAACTCGATCTCACCTTGATGGCGGCGGAGTTGGCCGAGCTGGACGGCGGGCTCGCCGCCAGCCTGGAGTACAACGCCGACCTCTTCGACCGCGCGACGGCCGAGCGCATGGCCGGCCACCTCCGCACCCTCCTCTCCGGCATCGCCGAGCGTCCGGAGGAGACCCTCGGCACCCTGCCGCTCCTGACCGCCCCCGAGCGGGCCGAGCTTCTGGAATGGAGCGCGGTCTCCGGTGAGGCCGGGGCGGGGCCGCGCGGCGGCTGCCTGCACGAGCTGGTCCTGGCCCAGGCCGTCCGCACGCCGGAGGCCGAGGCCCTCGTCGGGCGGGGCGAGCGGCTCACCTACGCCGAGCTGGCGGCCCGGGCCGGCCGGCTCGCCCGCCGCCTGCGCCGGCAGGGAGCCGGGCCCGAGGTGCGGGTGGCGATCTGCGCCCGGCGCTCCCCGGACCTCGTCGCCGGCCTCCTCGGCATCCTCGCGGCGGGCAGCGCCTACGTGCCCCTGGAGCCGGCCCTCCCCGACGAACGGCTGGCCTTCCTCCTCCGCTCCTCCGGCGCTCCGCTCCTGGTGACCGAGAGCGGCCTCGCCGAGCGGCTGGGGAAGCTCGCCCCGGCCGGGACCCGGGTGCTCCGGCTCGACGAGCCGGCCGAGCGGGAGGACGCCGGAGCGGCGGCGGCCGCCCCTCCCGCCGTCCTCCCCGGCAACCTGGCCTACGTCATCTACACCTCGGGCTCGACCGGCGAGCCCAAGGGGGTGGCGATCCCCCACGCGAGCGCCGCCGCCCTCGTCCGCTGGGCGGCCACGGTCTTCCCGGTGGCCGACCTCTCGGGCGTCCTCGCCTCCACCTCGATCGGCTTCGACCTCTCGGTCTTCGAGCTCTTCGTCCCCCTCGCCTGGGGCGGCCGGGTGATCCTCGCCGCCGACGCCCTGGAGCTCCCCCGGCTCCCCGCGGCGGCGGAGGTCACCCTCGTCAACACGGTCCCCTCGGTCCTCGCCGAGCTCCTCCGCGGCGGCCCGCTTCCCCCCTCGGTGCGGACCGTCAACCTGGCCGGCGAGCCGCTGCCGGGGTCTCTCGCGCGGCAGGTCCGCTCCGCCCGGGTCTTCAACCTCTACGGCCCGTCGGAGGACACGACCTACTCGACCTACGCCCAGGCCGACCCCGGGGCGGCGGGGGCGCCGCCCATCGGCCGGCCCCTCCCCGGCACCCGGGCCTGGCTCCTCGACCGGCGGCTCCAGCCGGTGCCGGCGGGGGTGCCCGGAGAGCTCTTCCTCGGCGGCGATGGGCTCGCCCGGGGCTACCTCGGCCGCCCGGAGCTGACCGCGGAGCGCTTCCTCCCCGATCCCTTCGGCCCCCCCGGGGAGCGCCTCTACCGGACCGGCGACCTCGCCCGCTTCCGATCCTTCCCCGGCGCCGGGCAGCTCGAGTATCTGGGGCGCCTCGACCACCAGGTGAAGGTGCGCGGCTTCCGCATCGAGCTGGGGGAGATCGAGGCGGTCTTGCAGGCCCAGCCGGGGGTGGCGGGCGCGGCGGTCCTCGCCCAGGGGGAGGGCGCGGACCGCCGCCTCCTGGCCTACGTGGCGGGACCGCCTGGCTCCCTTCCCACCGAAGCCGAGCTGCGGAGCCACGTCCGCGCCCGGCTGCCCGAGTACATGGTGCCGGCGCTCTTCGTCCTCCTGGAGACCCTGCCCCTCACCCCGAACGGCAAGGTCGACCGCCGGGCCCTGGGCCGGCTCGCGCCGGTCTCTAGGGCAGGCGCTCCCTCGCGGGCGCCGCGCGGGGCAGTCGAGGAGGGGCTGGCGGCGATCTGGGAGGAGATCCTGGGGATCGAGCGGGTGACCGCGGAGGCGAGCTTCTTCGATCTCGGCGGGCACTCGCTCCTCGCCACCCGCCTCCTCGCCCGGGTGCGGGCGGCCTTCGGGGTCGACCTGCCGCTGCCCAGCCTCTTCGCCGCCCCCACCCTGGCCGGATTCGCGGCCCGGATCGGCGCCGCCCTCGCCGCTGCCGTCTTCCCGGAAGCGCCGCCCCTGCCGGCGCCGCCGCCGATCCCCCGGCTCGGACCGGAGGAGCCGCGGCCCCTCTCCTTCGCCCAGCGCCGGCTCTGGTTCTTGAATCAGCTCGAACCGGAGAGCCCGGCCTACAACATGCCGGCCGTCCTCCGCCTCTCCGGACCGCTTTCGGTCCCAGCCCTCGCGGCGAGCCTCGGCGAGATCGTCCGCCGTCACGAGATCCTGCGCACCTCGTTCCATCTCCGCGGCGAGGAGCCGGTCCAGGTGGTCGCCCCCTGCAAGCTGTTTCTCCTGCCCGAGGTCGACCTGGAGGCTCTCCCCGGCGGGCGGCGCGAGACCGAGGCGGAGCGGCTTCTCGGCGAGGAGGCGCGGCGGCCGTTCGATCCGCGGCAGGGGCTCCTCCGGGTCCGCCTCTTCCGCGCGAGCCCGAACGAGCACCGGCTGCTGGTCAACCTCCACCATGCCGCGGCGGACGGCGGGTCGCTCCAGATCCTGGTCGGCGAGCTCGCCGCCCTCTACGGCTCCGGCGAGACCCTGCCCGAGCCGCCGGTGCAGTTCGGCGACTATGCCGCCTGGCAGCGGCGCTGGGCGGCGGGGGAGGAGGAGCTGGCCTGGTGGCGGGAGCGGCTGGCCGGGCCCCTCCCCGTCCTCGGCTGGCCCGCCGACCACCCGCGCCCACCCCGGCCGCCGGCCGGCGACCAGGGTGGGCGCGGGGGGGCGGTGGTCTCGGCCCGGCTCGCCCCGGAGCTGGACGCGGCCCTCCTCGCCCTCGCCCGGAGCCAGGGGGCGACCCGCTTCATGGTCCTCGCGGCCGGTCTCTATGCCCTCCTCGGCCGGACCACCGGGGGGGAGGACCTGCTTCTCGGCACCCCGGTCGCCAACCGCCGCCAGCCGCAGGTCGAACGGCTGATCGGCCCCTTCCTGAACCTCCTCCCCCTCCGCGCCGACCTCTCCGGCGATCCCCCTTTCGGCGCGCTGGTGGCCCGGGTGCGGAGCGTCACCCTGGGAGCCCTGGCGCACCAGGACCTCCCCTTCGAGCGGCTGGTCGAAGAGCTGCACCCGGAGCACGGTCTGACCCGCGGCCCCCTCTTCCAGATCCTCCTGG
>JAXDLD010000706.1:0-12654 GCA_034666805.1 Acidobacteriota bacterium | reverse complement strand
GGGGGCGGTCTAGCGGGGAGGAGTTTCGACTTCGCCGGCCAGCTCAACGATCTCCCGCCGCAGGGCGGGCGAGAGACGATAGCCGGCTTCCGCCAGCCGGCTCAAGGCGGGCAGGACCCGTTCGATTCGGCCCTGTCGTTTGGCGAATAGGAGGACGCCTCCTGTGCCGATGACGGGGACACCCCTGCCCTTGGCCACCGAACGGCCCCGCCTTTCGTCGATGAGCAGGAGATCGCCTGGATGCTCCTCGGCCAGCAGGATCGCCTCGGCCTCTCCGGCGTCGAGGAGCAGCTCCAGGGATCGCAGATCTTCTGTCCTATGGGGAGCTTCGATTTGGAGCCAGCCGTCTGCCACCGCGGTGGCGAGAGGACGGGAGCCCGGACGCCCCTGGGAGAGCTCAAGCTCGTCGGCGACTCGGGGCGGGATCAAGACCTCGCCATAGAGATCCTTCAGGATGGATAGGACATCGACCCGCGCCAATCCGATGAGCGGGCCCGCATCGGCGACGATCAATGGCGAACCGTCTGGACCTCTATCTCCTCAGCGAGCTCGGCGGGATCGTAGTCGACGGCGGGTATACCGGCCTGGCCCAGCAGCTCGATGAAATCTTCGAGAGAGAGAGAGCCGATCTTCGCTGCCTGGACGAGACTCACCTGGCCAGCTTCGAAAAGATGGAGCGCAAGCGCCCGGTTTACGCCGTGGGCGAGCAGCCGCTCGTCGAACGGCAAGGCCAGGATCGCGGGTCTGCCATGCTTCGTGATGATGGTCAGCCGGCCCTCTTCCGCCTCACGGAGCAGTTCGCCCGAGCGCTGTCGTAGATCGCGGACCGTGAAGATGTCGAGAGGTTCCATGGCGAGTCTCCCCTGATGTGCCCACAAAGCGTAGCACATCGTTCTAGAGATGGTGGCTGCTGAGACACCGCCGACGCAGTACACTAGCCGCTCAGAAGCCCGCCACCGGAAAACGATGTCTCGCCGCCGCAAGCTCCTCCTCGCCTTTCTCGCCCTGGCGCTCCTGGTCCTGGGAACCTGGCTCGCCCTGCGTTACCGGACCGGCGCGGGGAAGCCGGTGCCGGACCGGCTGATGCTGGCGCCGGCCCGTTTCGCCGACCTGCCGGGCTGGCGGGAGGATGCGGTCGAGGAGGCCCTCGCCACGTTCCTTCGCTCCTGCGCGCGGATCGAGCGCGCGGAGACCCGCAGTGCGGATTTCATGGGGACGGCTGCCGAGTGGCGGGACGCCTGCTCCGGGGCGGCGAAGGTCCCCCGGGGGGACCGCGGCCGGGCGCGGGCCTTCTTCGAGTCGGCGTTCAGTCCGGTCGCGGCGAGCAACCATGGCGAGCGAACCGGGCTCTTCACCGGCTACTACGAGCCCACCCTCCACGGCAGTCGCAAGCCCAGCGCCCGCTACACCGTCCCTCTCTACCGCCGGCCGCCCGAGCTGGTGATGGTCGACCTGGGGCTCTTTCGCGAGGAGTGGAAGGGGCGGCGGATCGCCGGCAGGGTGATGGACCGGGCGCTCCTGCCCTTTCCGGACCGGGCGGAGATCGCGACCGGGGCGCTCGCCGGGCGCGGGCTCGAGCTGGCCTGGGTCGACGACCCGATCGACGCCTTCTTCATGGAGATCCAGGGTTCCGGCCGGATCGAGCTCGCCGAAGGGGGCGTGCTGCGAGTGGGCTACGCGGCCCAGAACGGCCAGCCCTACTTCGCCATCGGCCGCGATCTGGTCGAGCGCGGGACCTTGAAGAAGGAGGATGTCTCCCTGCAGTCGATCCGCGCCTGGCTCCTCGCCCATCCCCGGGAAGCGCCCCAGGTCATGGCGCGGAACCGCTCCTATGTCTTCTTCGACGAGCTTAAAGGCGAGGGACCGCTCGGAGCGGAGGGGGTGGCCTTGACCCCCGGACGCTCGCTCGCCGTCGATCTCAAGTACCTGCCGCTCGGGGTCCCGGTCTGGCTCGACGGCCAAGCCCCCGCGCCCGCGGAGCGCGCGGCGGACCGGCCGCTCCGCCGGCTGCTCGTGGCCCAGGACACGGGTGGCGCCATCACCGGGCCGGTGCGGGGCGACGTCTTCTGGGGGCACGGGGAAGAGGCGGCCGCGATCGCCGGCCGCATGAAGCACCCGGGGAGGGTCTGGCTGCTCCTGCCGCGGAGCGCCGCCGCCCGCCTCGCCCCTCCGCGGTAGATCCTACGCAATCAGTGGATGCGGTCCGACCAGGGGCCCTTCCGGACCCCGCCCTCGTCCTGGACCACCCGGAGGCCGCTCTTCTTCCGCATGCGGTCCATCTTGCGCTGGATCCACCAGCGCTGGAGGCGCAGCCGGGAGTCCCGGAGGAGGTCGCGCCGCATGCCGCTCTTGGTGAGATAGAGGTAGGTCACGCCGACCGCGGTGCAGATTCCCAGGAAACCGGCGAGGTCGCGGGTCTGGAGGAACCCCATGAAGGCGAAGAGGATCTCGAGCCCCAGGAACCAGCGGGCCTGGATCGGCAGGACGAAGAAGAGATAGATCGTCGCCCGCCGGTTCATCGTCGCGAAGGCGGCGACAATGATCGCCATCAAGGTGCGCTGCCCCTGCAGCAAGGGGAACGGGATGAAGCCCAGCACCTCGGAGCGGCTCGCCGCGGCCTGCACGAGGAGGGCGACGATCCCGGCGGCGACCGCTCCCCAGACGATCATGCGCCAGAAGTGACGCCGCCCGAGCTGGGTGTAGACGTCGCGGGCGAAGAGGAAGAGGATCAGCAGCTCGAGCAGGAACCAGAGGCTGGGCTCGCCATAGCCGGCGAACGGGTAGGTCACGAGCTGCCAGACGAACCCCGCGCGCCACACCGCCGAGGTGAGGCGGAGGAGATTCACGACGCCCGGAACGAAGAACTGGAGCGAGAAGGTGACGAACACCACCGCCAGGAGGACGATGACGTCCCGCGGCGGCGGGCCGCCCATGCCGCCAAGGTTGATACTGGGGCGTCCGGGTGGGGCGTTACGTGTGTACAAGGGGGCTCCGCATCAGACCTGCCACGGCCATTGTAGCGGAGCCCCGGGCAAACCCCTCACGCGTACCGCACCCAGCGCCAGATCTCCTGGATCGTCGGCTTCTTGCCGTACATGAGGATGCCGGTGCGGTAGATCCGGGCGGCGAGCCAAACCATGCCCCAGATGAAGGTCAGGGTGAGGACGTAGGAGAGCAGGATCTGCCAGAGCGGCGGCGGCTGGAGGGCGATGCGGAGCGTCATCAGGAGCGGGGTGAAGGGGGGGATGAGCGAGGCGACGACGGCGAGCGTCGAGTCCGGATCGTTGACGATGCGGAACATGAGGAAGAGCGGGGCGATCAGGAAGAAGATCACGAAGGCCGCCACCTGCTGCGCCTCCTGGACGTTGTTGAAGGAGGCGCCGATCGCCGCGTAGAGAGTGGCGAAGACGAAGAAGCCGAGGACGAAGAAGATGGCGAAGTTGATCGCCAGGACGAACGTCACGGTCGGCTTGTGCATCCCCGCCGGCAGGAAGGCGATCGAGGCGACGATACCGGGCGCCGTCACGACGATCAGGGTGGTGAACCAGATGATGATCTGGGTCAGGCCGAGACAGCAGATGCCGATGAGCTTCCCCATCAGGAGGTCGAACGGGCGGACGGAGGCGACGAGGACCTCGACGATGCGGGTTCCCTTCTCCTCCAGCACCCCGGTCATCACCTGCTGCCCCCAGATGGCGATCACCATGTAGAGCATCATGAAGAGCAGGTAGGCGAAGGCGAACCCGGCGAGGCCGCCCTCGGCGCGGCTCCCCTCCTTGCCGATCTTCACCGTGTCCAGGTCGACCGGCTGGGTGAGGGCGCCGATCCGCTCGGGGTCGAAGCCCGCCTGGCGCAGGCGCACCCGGCGGATCGCCGACGACAGGCTGTCGCGGAGCGCCTCCTGGGTGACGAAGTTCGAGACGTTCCGCGCGTGGTACTCGACGTGATTGGCGGCGAGACCGGCGGGGTCGACCCAGATCCAGGCGTCGATCTGGCCGGCGCGCACCCGGCGGTCGAGGTCCTCCCGCTGCGCCGCCCGGTCGGGACCGGGGGGCTCGACCGTGGGCTCGAAGCTGGTGTTGCCGCCCCTGCCGCGCTCCCCATCCGGCTTCGCCGCTTTCGGTGCCGAGGGTTTCGCGAGCGCCGACTGGAGCTCGCCCGCCGCCTGGCCGGTCGAGTCGACCACGACGACCTTCTGCCGGGTCTCCGCCTTCGCCAAGAGGAGCGACGGCAATACCGTCACGGCGACCAGGAAGAGGGGAATGATCAGGGTGGCGATCCAGAACCCCTTGCCCTTGATCCGTTGCAGGTACTCGCGCTTCGCCACCACCCGTATGCTGTCAAGCTGCATCGCGCACCGCCTTGATGAAGATCTCCTCGAGCTCCGGCTCCTCGGAGCGGAACTCGCGGACGTCGGCGAACTGGACGATCTGCCGCAGGACGGCGGCGCCGTCCGCGTCAGGGGCGAGGAGGAGCTTGGCGCTCCGCTCCTGGGCGAGCACCTGCTCGACCCCGGGGACCTGGGCGAGCCGGGCGAGGTCGCCGTCGGCCACCAGCCGGTAGGAGTTGCCGGAAAGCCGCCGCTTGATGGCCGAAAGCTCGCCGGTCAGGACCGCCCGGCCGTGCGAGATGAGGCAGATGTGGTCGCACATCCTCTCGGCGAGCTCCATCCCGTGGGTCGAGAAGAGGACGCTTTTCCCCTGCCGGCGGGACTCGACCAGGAACTCCCGGAACATCTCCTGGTTCAAGGGGTCGAGGCCGGAGAAGGGCTCGTCGAGGATCAGGATGTCCGGCTTGTGGAGGACGGTGCCGATGAGCTGGACCTTCTGCTGCATCCCTTTCGACAGCTCCTCCACCTTCTTTTTTCCCCAGCTCGCGAGCTCGAAGCGTTCGAGCCAGCGCTCGATCTCCGGCAGGGCGTCGCGACTCTTCAAGCCGCGGATCTCGGCGAGGAAGAGGAGCTGGTCCACGACCGTCATCTTGCGGTAGAGCCCGCGCTCCTCGGGCAGGTAGCCGATCCGCCCGAGATCCTTGGCGGTCCGCGGATGGCCGAAGAAGCGGACCTCGCCCGAGTCCGGGGCGATGATGTCCATGATCATGCGGATGGTGGTGGTCTTGCCGGCCCCGTTCGGCCCCAGGAGGCCGAAGATCGACCCCGGCGGCACCGCCATCGAGACGCCCGAGACGGCGGTGAAGTCGCCGTAGCTCTTGCGGACGTCGACGAGCTCCAAGATGGGTTCCATGTCGCGATCCCTCCCCTACCTGTACGCAGGAGCCGGCGTCAGGTTCTTAGCCCCCATGTTACAGGGCTGTCGCGGAGGCGGGGGCCGCGGAGGCCGTGTAGTCAACCCGGTCCGAGCCCAGCCGGACCCAGAAGCCGTTGATCCGGCGGTAGCCCCGGGGGCGGAGGATCTGGCGTTCCATCCCCAGGTCGGTCTCCCAGAGCTGGAGGAAGGCGTCGGGGTGGTGGACCTCCAGCACGTGCTTGTAATCCCACTTCACGTGGCCGGGCTGGAACTTCCGGTAGTTCTTCCGGTCGAGGAAGGCGGCGCTCGACTCGCGGGCGATGACGATGTCGTTGTAGCCCAGGATGTCGACCATCTTCCAGTCCGTCAGATAGGCCGGGATGCCAGCCCAGACGGTGGCGACGACCGCGCCCGGCAGGGCGATCCGCTCGAGGAGGCGGGTCTGGTTGAAGATCCACTGGTGGCCGGCGACGAGGGTCGGCGGGCGGTCGAGGACGAGGTCGCGCCAGCGCTCGCCCGAGTGCGCGAACGGCCAGATGCTGTTGGCGGCCAGGAGGGCGATGGCGGTTACGGCGGTGAGGGCGGCCGCCAGGATCGCCCTCGGGAGAGCGCCCGTCGAGAGGCCCGGCCGGCGCCGGGCGAGGCTGTCGAGCCCGCGGTTCAAGAGGCCGTTGCCGAGCACGAAGACGAGCGGGAAGACGAAGGCGAGGAAGCGGTTGGCCATCACACCCTCATCCTGCTCCCAGGCGTCGCCGCCGACCCAGGCGCTGTAGGCGCAGTAGACGAGGAAAAGCGCTGCCGGGAGCAGCCATCGCCGCCGTCGCCGCCGTTCCCCCCGCGCGAGGACGTAGCCGGTGCCGGCGGCGACCGGCAGGAGCACCCCGAGATGGGCGACGAGGGTGTCCTTCAGGCAGGCGGCGCCGCGGAGCACCCGCACGTCCAGCGGCACGCCGGTGAGCTTCAGGTAGTAGGTGTTGGGGAGGAGGTCGTGGAAGTAGAGCCCGCGAAAGACGCTGTAGCCAAGGGCGGCGGCGGCGAAGAGGGCGGCCCCGAGGAGCCAGTGCCGGCGCTCCGCCGGCCCCGGCCGGCGCCCGCCCCGAAATGAAAAGAAGAGAACGAAGAGCTGGACGACCCCCACCATCAGCAGCATGTCCATGCGGAGGAGATAGGCCGCGGCGCCGAGGAGGAGAAGCGGCAGGTGGCGGTCGCGCCCGGCAAGAACGATGTCCAAAGCGAGGAGGACGGAGGCGGTCGTCAAGACCGCCTGGAGCCCGGTCTCCATCCCGAAGAGCGCCCAGTAGTTCAACGGGTAGTAGAAGGCGGTGAGAAGTGCCGCCGGCAGCCCGGATCGCGCGTTTCCGAAAGAGAAGTGGTTGCCGACGAGACGGTGTACGAGGACGACGTTGAGGAGGAGGCAGGCGAGCGAGAAGAGCTGGATGGGCAGGCTGCGGAGCGCGAGCGGCAGCCCCGAAGCGTTGACCGGGATCATGAGGAAGGTCCACAGCGGATGGGTGAAACCCTCGACCGGAGCCCCCTGGCGAGCCCAGTTGAGCCCGTGCCCCTCGACCAGGTTTCTGGCGTAGGCCATCGAGATCATGGCGTCGTCGAACAGGCAGAAGAACCGCCGGCCGGAGACGTCGACCGTGGTGTCCCAGATGAACCGGCCGTCCCAGACCGCGAGGAGGAGAAGGACGACGAAGAGAGCCGGCGAGACCCGCGGGCCAGTTTGAGCCCCCATGTTACAGGGCTGTCGAGGGTGCGGGGACCGCGGAGGCCTGGTAGTCGACCCGGTCCGAGCCCAGCCGGACCCAGAAGCCGTTGATCCGGCGGTAGCCCCGAGGGCGCAGGAGGCGGCGCTCCATGCCGTTGGGGAGGCCCCAGAGCTGGAGGAAGGCGTCGGGGTGGTGCATCTGGAGAATGTGCTCGTAGTCCCACTTGACGTGGCCGGGCCGGAAGTAGAGATAGCTTTCCAGGTAGATGTAGAGCTGGGCGCTCGGCTCGCGGGCGACGACGGAGTCGTTGTAACCCAGGATGTCGACCATCTTCCAATCGGTCAAATAGGCCGGGATGCCGGCCCAGACCGAGGCGACGACGGCGCCCGGGAGGGCGATTCTCTGCAGCTCGCGGGTCTGGTTGAAGACGATGTGATGGCTGATGACGAGGAGCGGCGGGCGGGTGACGGCCAAGTCCTGCCAGTACTCTCCCCACTCCACGCCCGTCCAGGGGGGAGTGGCGGCAAGCAGGGCGGCGGCGGTCGCCAAGGTCGCCCAGAGGGGGAGGGCGCGCGGGCCGAGACCGGGCCGGCGGGTTCGGGCAGCCCGAGCGATGCCGGCGAGCCCGCGGTTCAGGAGGCCGTTGCCGAGCACGAAGACGAGCGGGAAGACGAAAGCGACGAAGCGGTTCGCCAGTACCCCCTCGTTCCTCTCCCAGGCGTCGCCGCCCACCCAGACGCTGTAGGCGCAGTAGAGGAGGAAGAGCGCCGCCGGCAGCCCCCACCGCCAGCGCCGCTCCTCCCGCCCGCCCCGCGCGAGGACCCAGGCGGTGCCCGCGGCGACCGGGAGGAGAATCCCGGCATGGACGACCAAGGTGTCCTTGAGGCAGGCGAGCCCGCGCAGCACGCGCACGGGCAGGGGCACGCCGGTGAGCTTCAGGTAGTAGGTGTTGGGCAGGACGTCGTGGAAGTAGAGCCCGCGGAAAATGCCGTAACCGAGCACGGCGGCGGCGAAGAGGGCGGCCCCGAGGAGCCAGTGCCGGCGCTCCACCGCTCCCACGCTCCGCCCCCGGAGAGAGAGGAGGACGAAGAGCTGGACCGTCCCCACCATCAGCAGCATGTCCATGCGCAGGAGGTAGGCGGCGGCGCCCAGGAGGAAGAGGGGGAGATGGCGGTCCCTGGCGCCCTCCACGACGTCCAGGGCGAGGAGGACGGAGGCGGTCGTCAGCACCGCCTGGAGCCCGGTCTCCATCCCCATCAAGGCCCAGTAGTTCAGGGGATAGTAGAAGGCGGTGAGCACCGCCGCCGGGAGGCCGGAGCGCGCCCCCGGGTAGCTGAAGTGGCGGACGACCAGCCGGTGGACGAGGACGACGTGGAGCAGGAGGAGGGCGAGGGAGAGGATCTGGACCGGCAGGCTGCGCAGGAGGAGCGGCAGCCCCGAGGCGTTGACCGGGATCATGAGGAAGGTCCACAGGGGGTGGGTGAAGCCTTCGACCGGCAGCCCCTGGCGCGCCCAGTTGAGCCCGTACCCCTCGACGAGGTTGCGGGCATAGGTCATCGAGATCATGGCGTCGTCGAAGAGGCAGAAGAAGCGCCGTCCGCCGACGTCGAAAGAGGTCAGCCAGATGAACCGCGCTCCCCAGGCCGCGAGGGCGAGGAGGAGGACGAGGAGGGCCGGCGAGGGCCGCGGCCGCGAGAGGGTGGAGTTTTCAGGCAACATCCGCAGTCTATACGGCCCGGCGGAACCGGTGTCGCCCCGGTCCGCTACTTCCGTCGCCGGTTGACGACCTTCATCGTCGGGCGGGAGACGAAGGGGAAAGCGCCGCCCAGATAGTTTAGCGTCTTCAGAAGGGCGCCGGGAACCCAGTGCACCTTCCTGCCGTGGATCGCCTTCCAGGCCAGGCCGGCGATCTGGCGCGGGGTCAGGCGGGCGCCGAAGGTCTCGAGCGAGCCGGCGCGGTAGGTCTGGGTGCGTACCATGGGGGTGTCGACGTAGAGCGGCATCAGGTCGGTGACGACGATGCCGTCGCGCTCGAGCTCGAGCGACAGGCTCTCGGTCAGGCCGCGGATGAAGAACTTGGTGGCCGAGTAGGTGGCGAGGTCGGGGACGCCGTAGATCCCCGAGGCCGAGCCCATGGTGAGGATGTGCGCCTCCCGGGTCGCCTTGAGGAGGCCGAGACAGGCGTGGATGCCATGGAGGACCCCGATGACGTTGACCTCGACCGTCATCACCTGCTGCTCGATGGGCACCTCCTCGAAGGGTCCCATGCGCATGATGCCGGCGCAGTTGAAGAGGGCGTCCATGCGTCCGCCGGTCCACTGGCCGAACTCGGCGACCCGGAGGCGGTACTGGGCGAGGTCGCGCACGTCGAGCGCCCCGGCCAGCGCCCGCTCGCCGATCTGGCGGACCAGCGGCTCCAGCCCCTCGCGGTTGACGTCGAACAGCCCGACCCGCCAGCCCCGCTCGGCGAACAGCAGGGCGGTCTCCCGGCCGATCCCGGAGGCGGCGCCGGTGATGAAGATCGTTGGCTCCATGGTCTCTCTCCCGTGTCGTTGGTGGATGCCAAGGGGCGGAGTCTTGGCGTGCGGGATTCCCTTCACCCCCCGACCTGCATCGGCGGCAGCTCGGGCAGGAGCCGGAGGTTGGACTCCGCGACCTTCTTCCTAAAGGCGGCCACGTCCTCGGCGGAGAAGCGGTTGAGCGCATCGACCGCGTCCTTCGTCGTCTGCCGGGCGACCTCCAGGTAGGTCTGCTGGGCCGGGGTGGGGGCGTCCCAGGAGGACTGGAGCGACTGTAAGGCCCGGCCGATCTTCGACTGCGCGTCGGTGTCCGGCAGCTCGCCCTCCTCGGTAGGGGCGTGCCAGAAGCGCTGCTCCACGATCTTCAGCTTGTCGAGGAGCTTCTGGCCGGAGTCGAGGAGGTCCTTGGCGGCCGGATCGGTCTGGGTGGTCCCCTCCCGCCGCTTCTTCTCCTCGTCCTCCTTCTTGACCTCCGCCGTCACCGCCTGGATGTCCGAGCGGATGCGGGCGATCCGCTCGACCGCCTTGGCGATCGTCTCCTGGACGGCGCCGGCCTCCTCAAAGGTCTTCTCCCGCGCGTCCCGGGCGGTCGCGGAGATTTCGACACGCGGGTCGGGGAGGACCTTCACCTGACCCTCGGCCTTGTGGTCGCCGAAGCTCACCCGCACCCGGTAGGTCCCGGGCGCCACCTCGGGGCCCGAATCGCGGAAGAAACCGCCCCGGTTGCGCCGGTTGGGTGTCTTGTAGGCAGTGCGGCCGAGGTCCCAGACCGCCCGGTTGACCCCCAGGGTCGCCGGCTGCTCGAAGCTCCGGATCAACTTTCCCGAGCCGTCGTGGATCTCGATCCGCGCCTTGGGCCCCTCCTTGCCGGATCCGCCCTCACCCCGGCCGCCGCGCCCGGTCCGGGCCTCCCCCTTCGGTTGCGCCGGCGTCTTGGCTTCTTCAGGTGCCGAAGAGGGCTGCTCCTCGGAGACCCCGGCCGCGCGCTCGGCCGCCAGGGCCTTCTCGCGCTCCGCTCCGAGCTCGGCTTCCTTCCTCTCCCGCTCCGCCTTGGGGTCGGGGAGCGGGAGACCCGGTGCGTTCAAGGTATAGGTGATGAGGGCGCCGTAGGGGCGGGTGTCGCCGTGATATTCGCCGTTGCCGGGGAAGTGGCTCCCGGCCGGCTGCCCCACCCGGTGCTGGACCGTGTCGGCGATCTCGAAGAGGTGGAGCGGCTCTTTCAAGACCGCGCCGTTTACGGTGCGGAGGGGCCGGATGTCGTCCACGATATAGATGCCGCGGCCGTGGGTGGCGGCGATCAGGTCCCCCTCACGGGGGTGGACGGCGAGGGCCATGTAAGAGGTCGTGGGGAGGCCGCCCTTCAGGGGGAGCCAGGCCTTGCCGCCGTCCTGGGAGAACCAGAGGCCGAACTCGGTGCCGAGGAAGAGAAGGTTGCGGTCGCCCGGGTCCTCGGCGGTCGCCAGGGCGTAGCCGCGGAGGTCCCGGGTGACGAGGCTCTGCCAGCTCTTGCCGTAGTCGGTGGTCTTGAAGACGTAGGGGGCGGTGTCCGAGCGCCGGTGATTGTCGAAGACCACGTAGGCGGTCCCGGCGTCGAAGCGGGAGGCGGTGATCTGGGGGATCCAGGTGTGCGCCGGCACCCCGCCCTTTCCGGTGACGTTCCCCTCGACGCTCTGCCAGGTCTTGCCGCCGTCGCGGGTGACGTGGAGCCGGCCGTCGTCGGTCCCCACCCAGATCACCCCGCGCTCTACGGCTGAGGGGGCGATGGCCAGGATGGTGGTGAAATTCTCGGCCGCCGTGGCGTCGATGATGATGCCGCCGCTGACGTCCTGGCGCTGCCACTCGGGGCGGTTGGTCGTCAGGTCGGGGGAGATCGCGGTCCAGGTCTCGCCGCGGTCGGTCGAGCGGTGCAGGTACTGGCTGCCGATGTAGAGGGTGTCGGGATCGAAGGGGTCGACCGCGAAGCCGGCATTCCAGTTGAAGCGCAGCTTGCCGCCCGGCGGGGGCGCCGGCTGGACGTCCTTGCGTTCGCCCCGGTTCAGGTCCCAACGCACGATGTGGCCGCCCTGGGAGAGGGAGTAGCCGCGGCTGGGGTCCCGAAGGTCGGGGGCGGTGTCGAAGCCGTCCCCGAAGCCGACCTCGTGCCAGTCGAAGTTGCGGATGCCGCCGCTCGACCAGACCGTGCTCGGGCCCTTCCAGGAGCCGTTGTCCTGCATGCCGCCATAGACGTTGTAGGGGACGGCGTTGTCGAAGCGCACGTGGTAGAACTGGGGGATCGGCAGGTTCTCGACGTACGCCCAGTTCCGTCCCCGGTCGCGCGAGATCGCCACCCCGCCGTCGTTGCCGACGAGGATGAGGTTGCCGTCGTTGGGGTTGATCCAGATGGCGTGGAAGTCGGGGTGGACGTCTCTGAACGGCACCAGGGTGCTCCAGGTCTTGCCGCCGTCGTCCGAGCTGTCGACCTCGGTCGCCAGGCGGTAGATGCGGTTGGCGTCCTGGGGGTCGACCGCGATGTGCGAGAAGTAGAAGGGGCGCGCCGTGACGTTGGGCTCGGTGTTGACCGACTTCCAGGTCCGGCCGTCGTCGTCGGAGCGCAGGAAGGCGCTCTGCTGGGCCTCGACCAGGGCGTAGACCCGGCGCGGGTCGCCGGGGGCGAAGGCCAAGGCGATCCGCCCCAGGTTGCCCTTCGGCAGGCCGTCCTCCTCGGTCAGCCGCTTCCAGGTCTCGCCGCCGTCATGGCTCTCGAAGAGCCCCGAGCCCGGCCCGCCGGAGCGGAAGAACCAGGGCCAGCGGCGGAACTGCCACATCGCGGCGTAGAGGTGGTTGGGATTGCCGGGCTCGGCCACCAGGTCGGCGGCGCCGGTCTTCTCGTCCACGTAGAGGACCTTGCGCCAGGTCTTGCCGCCGTCCTCGGTTTTGAAGACGCCGCGCACCGGCCCCTCCCCCCAGGCGGGACCCATGGCGGCGACCCAGGCGACCCGCGGGTCGCTGGGGTGGAGGATGATGCGCGGAATGCGCTCGCTGCCGTCCAAGCCGAGATGGGCCCAGGTCTTGCCGCCGTCGAGCGACTTGTAAACGCCGTTGCCGAGCGAGACGCTGTTTCTCGGGTTGGCCTCGCCCGTCCCCACCCAGACGATGTCGGGGCTCTGGGGGTGGACGGCGATGGCGCCGATCGAGGCG
>JAXDLD010000705.1:0-8782 GCA_034666805.1 Acidobacteriota bacterium | reverse complement strand
GAGCCACTCGGCCATGCGGGTGCGGTTGAAGGCCGCCCCGGCCGCGGCATCGGCCTCGCGGACGAAGAAGCAGCCGCCCGGGGGGACCACCGCCGCCACCCGGTCGAGGAGCTCCTCCTGCTCGGCGGCGCTCATGTAGTGGAGGACATCGAGGAGGAAGACGGCCTCGGCCGGCGGGAGCGGGGTCTGCCGCAGGTCGCCGACCTCGACCGTCGCCCGCTCGCCCAGGGCCAGGCGGGCCGCCCGGACGATCTTCGGCCGCCCTTCGATGCCGTGGAGGAGGAGGCCCGGGGGGATCGGCCAGCCGGCGGGGTAGACCCCGCGCGCCGACTGCTCGCGCGCTCCGGCCAGGAGAGTCAGGAGGATGCCGCGGCCGCAGCCGAGATCCAGGAGCCGGCCCGAGGCAGGCAGACCGCCGCGCGCCAGGAGAGTGAAGTAGACCGGGTCGTGCCGCAGCTTCCCGCGCACGAACTCCCAGGCGAAGATCCCGGCGTCGATGTAGCAGCGGGAGATCTCGTCGACCAGCGAGTCGATGATCGTGGCCTTGCTCTGCCGGCGGACCAGGAGGTAGGTGACGAGGGCGAAGAGGAGGGCGAGGACGCCACCCACGACCGCGCTGCCGGTCAGGAGGTCGATCCCGTAGTGCTTCCAGCTCACCCGGCGCACGTCCGCCAGATGGAGGGCGAGGAACGGCGCGCCCCGCAGCCAGCGCCCGACCTGGATCTCGCCGATGACGAGGAACGGCCAGACCAGGGGGAGGCTGATGTGGGAGGCGAGGTAGGTCTTGATCTGGTTCAGCCGGAAGAGGCGGGAGAGGCCGATGCAGAGCAGGAGGTGGAAACCGAAGAACGGGGTGCAGCCGATGAACACCCCGAGCGCCACCGCCGCCGCCTGGCGGGCCGGCGAGTCCGCCGCCGTGCGCAGCTTGTAGAGGAGCTCCAGGAGCGGCCGGGTGAACCGGAAGCGGGGGGCGCGGGGTTTTCCCGGGTCTCCGGCGTTCCCGGCGCCACCCGCCAAGGGGGAGACCAAGCCCCTACTCCGCTCCGGCCGCGAACGGCACCGGGGTGAGGCCGCGGAGGGCGATGCCGTCGAGCACCCGCGGCAGGGCCTCGAGGACGACCGGCCTGCCGCCCGCCATCCGCGCCACGGTCGGGCCGTCGTGCAGGAGGAGGACGTCGCCGGGAACAAGGCCGGTGAGGAGGCGGGCGGCCACCCGATCGGCGCGGCCGTCGACCGCGTCGTAGCCGCGCCGGGTCCAGGAGGCCAGCCGGAGGCCGGCGGCGGCGAGGAGCGGGTCAAGGAGCGGATTGCGGAAGCCGGCCGGCGCGCGGAAGAGCCGCGGGGCGCTCCCCCCGTTCCCCGCGCCGCCGACGATCTCCGCCAAGACCTCCTGGGCCCTGCCGACCTCGCGCGCCTGGGCCCGCCAGGGGTAGAGGGCGAAGCTGTTGGGATGGCTCCAGGTGTGGTTCTCCACCCGGTGGCCGCGGCGGACGATCTCGGCCGCGATCTCCGGGCAGGCGGCGGCGCGCCGGCCGACGAGGAAGAAGGTCGCCTGGACCCCGCGCTCGGCGAGCCGGTCGAGCACCTTGGGCGTCACCTCGGGGTCGGGCCCGTCGTCAAAGGTCAGGGCCACCTCGCCGCGGCGGGCCGCCGCCGCCGGCAGGCGGGTGAGGTTCGCCCCCAGCCAGGTCGACCGCGGCCAGAGACCGCTCGCGGCGATGGCGCAGTGGTCCGCCATGAGCGTCCCGGCGATCCACCGCCAGTGCCGCGGGGCGGCGGCCAGGGCGAGGAGCCCGGCGGCATGGAGGAGGCCCGAAGCGGCGAGGAAGGGGGTGGGGCGCCAGGGCTCCATCGTCAAGCCACCCGCACCGGGTCGAGGCTGCCCGCCCCCCCATCCAAGGCCAGCAGGGCCCGGCGGTCGATCTTGCCGCGCGCCGTGCGCGGCATCTCGGGTACCAGGATGACGCTCCGCGGCACCTTGTGGGCGGCGAGATGTCCGCGGCACCAGTGGAGCACCTGCTCGGGGCTGAGCTCGCCGGGCCGGCAGGCGATCACGGCGCGCACCGTCTCCGTGCCGCGCTCAGGCAGCAACACCCCGAGGACCGCCACCTCGTCCACCCCGGGGAGGTCGGCCAAGACGGTCTCGACCTCGCGCGGGTCGACCTTCTTGCCCTTGACGTTGATCAGGTCGTCGAGGCGGCCGCGGAGGACGAGCTCGCCCTCCACCCATGCGGCGAAGTCGCTCGCCAGGAAGCGGCCGTCGGCGAGCCGCGGGTCGGCGTCGGGCAGGTAGCCGGCGGCCACTGCGGCGGAGCGCACGGCGACTCTTCCCTCCCTGCCACCCCCGGACTTGTCGTCGTTGGCTCCGGCGCCGGGCACGAGGGTGACCTCCACCCCCAGGACAGGCGTCCCCACCGTCCCCCGTTCACCGGCCCCCCCGAGACGGTCGTAGCAGATGCCGCCGCTCTCGCTGGCGCCGTAGAAGACGTGGACGGGCAGACCGAAGGTCTCGCGGAAGCGGCGCGCCGTGGCCGGCTTCAAGGGCTCTCCGGCGGCGATCACCAGGCGCAGGGAGTCGGGCCAGGCCGGTGGGTGGGAGAGCCCGAGGAGCGCCTCCAGGTAGGCCGGCACGGTGGGGAAGACCGTGGCCCCGGCGGCCTCGGCGGCGGTGAAGGGGGCGAGCAGGCCGTGCTCCTCCGGCACGACCAGGGGGGTGCCGCGCATCAGGGCGGGGAGGACGAGGCTCGACAGGCCGTAGGAGTGGGACATGGGGATGGCGGCGAGGAGCCGATCCTCCGGGCGGAAGCCCATGGACGCCGAGAGCGCCGCGTCGTCCGCGACCAGGGCCGCCGAGGGGGTGGCGACGCCGCGCGGCGTTCCGGTCGATCCCGAGGTGAGCTTCAAGACGCCAATCCCGGGCAGGCGGAGAGGTCCGGCTTCCCCCTCTCCAGGATCGGAGAGCGCGAAGTCCTCCGCCCCGGCGGGCCAGCAGCTCTGGCAGCGCAGGAAGGTGGCGGCGCCTAAAGAGCGGGCGATCCGGAGCGACTCGGCCTCCGGGGCCTGGGCATCGAGGAGAAGTGCGGGGAGACCGGCGCGGAGGAGGGCGAGGAGCGCCGCGGGGAGCCCCGGTCCGTTGCAGGACGCGAGCGCCACCACCTCCCCCGGCGCGAAGCCCCCCGGGCGGGCGGCGAGGACGGCGCTGGCGGCGCGCGCCAGGCGGTCGACATCGCCGACCGTCGCCGTGTGGTGCGGCGCGATCAACAGGGGAGCGGACGAAGCCCGGAGGACGAGGCTGTCGAACGCGGAGAGGATAGGGTCCTGGGCCACGGGGGTGCTAGAGTCTCCTGGGCTCGTCAAGAAGCGCTGATCCTAGCATCTCCGCTCGTTTCCACACCGCCGGGAGATAGAAGGCGTGGGGATTGCAAGGCCCGACCCAGGCACGGTAGCATAACGCCCTTGTGCACCGGTCAATTAAGGGGGTTGACCGCACATTTCTTATCATGTGCGCAGATCCGGCTTGCGCCTGCCTCTAGAGGTTACCCGATATGTCTGAAGTACAAACAACCTCGTCCCGGATCAAGCAGCTGATCGTCGCCAGCCTCAACCTGGACGGCGTGAAACCCGAGACGATCGACGACGATGCCCCCCTTTTCGGCGAGGGCCTGGGGCTGGACTCGGTGGACGCCCTGGAGCTCGTGGTCGCCCTCGAGAAGGAGTTCGGCATCAAGATCAAGAGCCAGGAGCTCGGGCGTGAGGTCTTCTCCTCGGTCGCCAGCCTGTCCCAGTTCATTGAGGGCCGGAGCTAGTCTGCACTCTCCACTGCCTGTTAGAGGGGGCCGATCGAGCCGGCGCGTGGCGGTCACCGGCCTGGGAGTGGTGTCGGGCCTGGGCTGGGGCGTGGCCCCGTTCCTCGCCGCCCTGCGCGCCGGGCGCACCGGCCTCGGGCCCTTCGGGCGCTTTGACCACTCCGGCCACCGCACCCACGTCGCCGCCCAGGTCCCCGACCCGCCGCCGGAGCTCGCCTCCCGCTACCGCCGCTGGAACCGCCTCACCCAGGCCGATCGCTTCGCCCTCGCTGCGGCGGACGAGGCCCTGGCCCGGGCGGGGCTCTCCGGCTTCCCCGACCCCGACCAGGTGGGGGTCTTCTTCGGCAGCAGCACGGGGGGGATGTATGAGGGCGAGCTGTTCTTCGCCGATCTCCTGGCCCGCGGCGGCCGCGCAGGGGGGGCCTCTCCGCGGGCGCGCCTGGGGCTCCTCACCTCACAGCCGGTCTCCGGCCCGGGAGACGAGCTCGCCCGTCACCTCGGGGTGACGGGGCCGGTCGAGACCCTCTCCTCGGCCTGTTCCTCGGCCACCCTCGCCCTCGGGGCGGCGCTCGATGCCCTGCGCTCCGGCGAGGTCGAGATCGCTCTCGCCGGCGGCTCCGATTCGCTCTGTCAGCTCACCTACGCCGGGTTCAACGCTCTCCGCGCCGTCTCCGAGCTCCCCTGCCGTCCGTTCCGGGAGGGGCGGGAGGGGATGTCGATCGGCGAGGGGGCGGCGGTCCTCGTCCTGGAGCCGCTCGAGCGGGCCCTGGCGCGCGGCGCGGTCCCCTTAGCCGAGTTGGCCGGCGCCGGCGCCTCCTGCGACGCTCACCACATGACCGCCCCCGACCCCAGCGGGCGGGGGGCGGCGGCGGCGGTCGTGGCGGCCCTGGCGGACGCCGGGATGGAGCCGGGGGAGATCGACTTCATCAACGCCCACGGCACCGGTACCCCGTTGAACGACGCCGCCGAGTGGCGGGCCTTCGAGCAGGTCTTCGGCGAACGCTTGAAGGATATGCCGCTCACCGCCACCAAGGCGATCGTAGGTCATCTCCTGGGGTCGGCCGGCGCCGTCGAGGCTGCGGCGACCATCCTCTGCCTGGCGGGGGCGGAGGTCCACCCCACGCCGGGCGGGGGGGCGGTCGACCCGGATCTGCCGGTCCGCCTGGTCCAGGGCGCGCCGCTGCCGTTCGCCGCCCGGGCCGCGGTCTCCACCAACCTGGCCTTCGGCGGATCGAACGCGGCTGTCGTCTTCTCCGTCTTCTCCGCCACGGGCCGGGGATCTTGAGCCGCGGGGTCGTCGTGACCGGGCTCGGCACGGTGGGCTCGTTCGGGGGCGGCCGCGAGGCCTTGGCGGCGGCGCTCTTGGCCGCCCGTCCGCGCCTCTCCGCGGTTGACCGCTCCGCCGGCTATCACCGGCCGGGGGGGGCGGGGAGGGCGGCGCTCCTGGACGGCTACGATCTCTCGCGCTGGGTGCCGCCGCGCGAGGGCCGGCGGATGAGCCCCCCCTCGAAGCTCGCCCTCGCCGCCGCCCGGATGGCGCTCAGTGACGCCGGTATCATCGGTATCGCCGGTATCGACGGCCGGGCCGGCGATACCGGCGAGCTGTCGTGGGCGGCGGTGGTGATGTCGACCGTCTTCGGCCCCGCCTCCTACACCGAAGGGCTGTTGAAGCAGATCCTCGACAGCCCGGAGTCGGCCTCCCCCTTCCTCTTCACGGAGAGCGTCGCCAACGCCCCGGCGGCCCAGATCGGGATCGCCATGGGGGCGAGAGGCGCCGGCATCACCATCGCCCAGCGCGAGGCCGGGCTGCTCCTCGCGGTGGCCCGCGGGGCGGCGGAGTTCGGGGCCGGCCGCGCCCCCCTGGCCCTGACCGGGACGGTCGAGGAGATGACGCCGCTTCTCCACTCCGTGCTCGACCGCTTCGGCGCCCTCGCCCACCCCGAGGAGGTGGCCCGCCCCTTCGACCGCCGGCGGAGCGGGTTCCTCGCCGGCGAGGGGGCCGTGGTCCTCGTCCTCGAGGACGAGGAGGCGGCGAGAGAGGGGCGGCGCCGTCCGCTCGCCCGCCTGCTCGCCTGGGGGCGGGCCTTCGACCCCTCGGCGCCGGCGGCCGGTTGGGGAGAGGGGCAGGCGGCCCTCGGCCGCGGCCTTCTGCGCTGCCTCGCCCGGGCGGGCCTGGAACCGGGGGACATCGACCTCGTCGTCTCCGGCGCCTCGGGGTCACGGACGGGCGACCGGCTGGAAGCCCTGACCCTGCGGGCAGCCTGGGGGGGGCGGCCCCTGCCGCCGATCCTCGTCCCCAAGGCGGTGACCGGCGAGTACGGCGGCGGTTTTCTCGCCGCGGCGGTTCTCGCCGCCGGCGGCGCTCCCTTCGGGCCGACCCCCGGCTTCGCCGAGGCCGACCCCGAGCTGGGCGTCGTCCCCCACGCCGGCGGCCCCCTGCCGGCTCCGTCCCGGGTCCTCGTCTCGACCGTGGCGGCCGGCGGCGCCGCCGCCTGGCTGGTCTTCGGCGGGGAGGAGCCGGAGCCATGAGCTCGCTCGACCGGGTCGCCGTCGCCATTCCCGCCTACCAGGCGGCACCCACCGTGGGTCAGGTGGTGCGTGACGTGCTCCGCGCCGGGCTCGCGATCCTCCCCGAGGTGCTGGTGGTCGACGACGGCTCGACCGACGCCACCGCCGAGGAGGCGCGGCAGGCCGGCGCGCGGGTGATCTCGCTCGCCCAGAACCGGGGCAAGGGCGCTGCCTTGGCCGCCGCCTTCGCCGACCTCTTCGGCCGCGGCGCGACGGCGGTGGTGACCCTGGACGCCGACGGCCAGCACCTCGCCCACGAGATCCCCAAGCTCCTCGCCGCGGCAGAGCCCGACGCCGACCTCGTGCTCGGCGTCCGCGATCACCTGTTCACCGGCATGAGCCGGGTGCGGCGGGCGAGCAACCGCCTCTCCTCGCGCGCCATCTCCTTCGCCGCCGGCCAGCCGCTGGCCGACGTCCAGACCGGCTTCCGCTTCTACTCGCGGCGCCTGATCGAGCGCGTCGGCTTCCCCGAGGCTCGCTTCGAGGCCGAGAGCGCGGTGGTGGTGCGGGCGGCCCGGGCCGGCTTTAAGGTGCTGACGGTGCCGGTCAAGCTGGGCTTCGCCGACGGTCGAACCACCAGCCATTACCGTCCGCTCTTAGACAGCCTGCGCATCGCCTCCGCGGTGACCCGGGCCCGCTTCCAGGCGAAACGATGGCAGGCACCGTCCTCATAACCGGCGGCAGCCGGGGGATCGGGCGGGCCGTCGTCGAGGCGCTCGCCTCCGGGGCATCCGGGGGCTCTGGGGCCGGGGGCGGCGAGTGGGAGGCCGTGGCCTTCACCTACCGTGCGGACGAGGCGGCGGCGCGCTCCCTGGAAGCGGCGACCGGCGCCCGCGCCTTCGCCCTCGATCTCGTCGACCGCTCCCGGCCCGACGACCTGCTGGCCGAGGTCGAGACGGTCCTGCCGCCGGTGGGCGGCCTCGTCAACAACGCCGGCCTGCTCCGCGAGTCGCTCCTCGCCCTGACCTCGGACGCCGACTGGGACGCCGTCGTCGACGTCAATCTGGGCGGCCTCTTCCGCTGCTGCCGGGCGGTGCTGCGCGGGATGATGACACGGCGGCGGGGGGCGATCGTCAACGTCGCCTCGCTCTCCGCCCTGCACGGGGTCGCCGGCCAGGCGGCCTACGCCGCGGCCAAGGCGGGGGTCCTCGGGCTCACCCGCTCGCTCGCCCGCGAGGTGGGGAAGCGTAACGTCCGGGTCAACGCCGTCGTCCCCGGCTTCGTCGCCACCGACATGACCGCCGGCCTCCCGGCGGAGGCGGTGAAGGCCCTGCGGGCGGGCGAGTGCCTCCCCGCCGGCACCTCCGCCGCCGCGGTCGCCGACGCCGTCGTCTTCCTGCTCTCCGCGCGGGCCGCGGCCATCACCGGCCAGGCCCTGGTGGTCGACGCCGGGGCTTCGGCGTGAGTGACGTGAGTGGCATGAGGCGATGGCCCGCCGCCCTCGTCCGGCGGCCGGGCCGGGTGCTCCTCGTCACCCTCGCCCTCACCCTCCTCGCCCTCCTGCCGGCTTCGCGCCTGCGCCTCCTGACCGACATCTCGGCCCTCCTGCCCCGCGACGCCCCGGCCTCGCGCGACTACCGCACCTTCCTCGAAACCTTCGGCGGCTTCGAGAAGCTCTTCGTCATCGTCCAGGCCAAGGCCGGCCGGCCGGAGGACCCCGCGACCCTCGTCGCCGCCGCCGAACAGCTCTCCCAGGAGCTGGCGAAGAGCCCGCTCGTGGCGAACGCCCGCTTCGGCCTGACCCCCGAGGACGAGGCCTTCTTCTTCCGCTGGGTGGCGCCGCGGGCGCCCCTCCTCCTGGGTGGTGACTTTAAGCGCGAGGTCGCCCGGCGGGTCGACCCGGCCGCCATCCACGCCCGGGTCGCCGTCCTCCGCCAGACCCTGACCAGCCCGGCGGGGGGCTTCGCCGCCCCCTTCTTCGCCGCCGACCCGCTGGGCTTCTCAGAAGGCCTGCTCGCCGCCGCCAGCTCGGCGCTCCCCATCGACCCGGGGACCGGGGCCTTCCTCTCGCGCGACGGCGACGCGGTCCTCCTGGTCGTCACCCCGGCGCGCTCGGAGCTCGACCCGGCGGCGGGGAGGGCGCTCGTCGCCGAGCTCGACCGGGCCTATGCCGCCGTCCGCCGGGAGGCCGAGATCCCGCTCATTTTCCGTGCCGTGGGGGGGCCGATCTACGCCGCCCATGACGAGGCGGTCATCCGTGAGGATGTCTTCCGCATCACCCTCTCCTCGATCGTCCTCGTGGGCCTCCTCGTGCTCGCCGGCTTCGAGGGGCTGGTGATGACGGCCGTCCTCTTCGCCACGGTCACCGTGGGCCTCGTCTGGGCGGCGGCGGCCACCAGCCTCCTTCTGGGGAGCCTCTCGGTCGTGGGGATCGCCTTCATCGCCACCCTCCTGGGAATGGGGATCGA
>JAXDLD010000704.1:0-14603 GCA_034666805.1 Acidobacteriota bacterium | reverse complement strand
TGCGCCAGGTTTTGCGGCGGGTCAACGAGTCCGGCTTCACCCATGCCGGCCTGGCGGCGGATAAGCGGAAGGACTGAGAGCTTGTGAATAATCGGTGGGTATCAGCCAGAGCCAAGGTAGTGCTGGTATCCAGCTCCTTCCTTTCCGCTCTCGTCAACCTGAGCTTGCGAAGGATCTGGGCGGGGGGAAATGCGCCCCCGCCCAGATCCTTTGGGTCGCTAGGGCTCCCCGCAGGATGACGATGGGTGAGGACGCGGACTCCCTGGTCGGTTTGAGGTCGCAGCCCTCGCTAACTTAGGGTGGTTGTTCGCGGGTGGGTGCAGCCCTCCAGACAGCTTTCCGAGGCACCCGTACAGATTTGTGAGGCACCCGGACAGATTCCCGAGCCACCCGGACAGGTTTCCGAGGCACCCGGACAGGTTTCCGAAGCTCCCGGAGAGGTTCCGGAAGACTTTGGGCGCGTTCCCGAAGACTTTCGACGTCTTGTGGAAGACATTGGAGAGGTTCTGGAAGCTCCGGAACCCGTCCGGGAACTTCCGGAACCCGTCTAAAGTCTTCCGGAACGCATCCGGGAGCTTCAAACACCCGTCCAAAGTCTTCCGGAACCCGTCCGGGAGCTTCCGGAACAAGTCTGGGAGCTTCCGGATCTCGTCCGGGGGCTTCCAGAAGCCGTCCGGAACCTTCCGGAATCTGTCCCGGAGCTGCAGAAAGCCGTCCCGATGTCGCCGAACAGGAGGGCCACCCTGCGGTGTCGAGACGACGCGCTTGCCCAGGGCGCCCGAGTGCAGGTAGGATTTCTGCATGGCGAGCAGAAGCCTCAAGGCGCACTACGACGGAAAAACGATCCACCTCGACGAACCCTTTGACCTGCCGGAAGGTGCCCAGCTCATCGTCACGGTGCTGGAGCCCGCACAAACCGGGGAAGAGAGGGCGGGGTGGATCGACCTCAGTGCGCGCGGATTGGCACGAGCCTACGGAGACTCGGAACCGGAGTATTCGATCGCCGACGTCATTCCATGAGGGAGGGGGACGTCCTTCTCGCTTCGCTGCCCCAAGGAGGTTTCCGAACGAGCGGCCTCAAGGCCGCCTCCCTGATCCGGCTCGGTTACCTCGCGGTCCTTCCACGCTCGGAGTTCAAGGGACGCATCGGAAGCGTGTCGGCGGCACGACGCAACCGCCTGCTCACCAAGCTGAGCGATTTTCTTCTTCCTCCAGCAGGAGGCTGAGCCCCGCCTTGACATAGAAGTTTCTCTATGTAAGCCTCTCCGATCAGTCATTTCCCCGATCGGAGAGGCGCGAACCATGTCGAAGCGCAACGTGTACCGCAGTCTCGTGCTGGCGGCGGCCCTGGTGGCCGTGGCCTGCGCCAAGCCGCCGCAGGCCGAAATGCAGTCGGCGCAGGCGGCCATGGAGGAGGCCAAGGCGGCCGGTGGCCAATCCTATGCCCCGGAGTCCTGGAGCAAGGCGCAGGAATCGATGAGCCAGGCCAGGGCCGAGATGGACGCCCAGGCCAACAAGTTCTCCCTCATGCGGAGCTACACGAAGTCGAAGCTCCTGATCGCCCAGGCCAAGGCCGACGCCTACAAGGCCAAAGAGGACGTCGCGACCGGCAAGGTCCAGGCCCAGGCGGACGCCCAGAAGTCCCTGGACCAGGCCCGGGCCGACCTCGACGCCGCCATCGGCGCCGTGGCGAGCGCCCCCGCCGGCAAGGACAGCCGGGCCGACATCGAGGCCATGAAGGGGGACCTGACGGCGCTGCGCCGGACTCTGGACGAAGCCCAGGCCGCCACCGCGGCCGGCGACTTCGCGTCCGCCAAGCAGAAGGCGGAGCAGGTAAGGCAGCAGGCCGCCTCCATTTCGGCCGACGTCGCCCACGCCGTCCACCGGACGAAACGGGCGTAAGGGCAACCGGCACGACGGACGTGCGAAATTTCGGTGCGCGGGGCAGGACCGTGGGCTTTCTCGCCTGCGGCCTCGCCGCTGTCCTGGCGGTGGCCTGCCCGTCCCGCGAGCCGCTGCCCACGCCGGCCCTCGCCGCCGTCCAGCGGGCGCGGACGGTGCTGCGGCGGGCGCGGGTGGAGGCGACCCGCGACGCCCCGGCCGCGCTCGGGCGGGCGGTCGCCGCCGGCGCCCGTCTCGAACGCCGGCTGGCGGAGGAGCGGGGGGCGCGCTTCGGCTCCAGCCACGCGGGGGAGATCGAGCAGCTCGCCGTGAACGCCGAGTTCGCGGCCTGGAACGCTCTCCACCAGGCGCGGAGCGAGGCCGCCCGGCGCCGCGGCGAGCGGACCGGGCGGCGGACCGAGCTCGCGGAGCGGCTCTCCGCCTTCGCCGCCGAGGTCGAGCACATGCCCGCCGATCAGCAGCTCCGCGCCGCGTGGAAGGGCACCCGCCTGGAGCTCGACGCCGTCGCCGCGGCCGAGGAGCGCGGCGACCTGGCGGCGGCCGACCGCGGGCTTCTACAGGCGGCGGCGGGCCTCGCCCAGGTCGAGGCGCTCCTGGGCGGCCACTACGCCCGGATGGCCGACCCGGCGCTCCGCCGCCGCTGGCAGGAGTGGGCCGACGCCACCCTGGCCGAGAGCCGGGAGGGACGGGAGGGCCAGGAGGGCCAGGGAGGAACGATGGCGGTGATCGTCGACAAGCTGGCCCGGCGCTGCTTCCTCCTGGAGAAAGGGAGGGTCGTCCGCGCCTTCACCGCCGAGCTGGGCCGGAACGGGCTCGCCGACAAGCTCTATGCCGGGGACGCGGCGACTCCGGAGGGCCGCTACCGGATCGTCCAGAAGAAGGAGGGGGAGGAGACCGGCTACCACCGGGCGCTCGAGCTCGACTACCCGACCGACGCCGACCGCCGCGACTTCGCCGCCGCCCAAGGCCGCGGCCGGGTGCCGGCGGGCCGCGGGATCGGCGGCGCGATCGAGATCCACGGCCACGGCGGCCGGGGGACCGACTGGACCAACGGCTGCATCGCCCTTCCCGACGCCGAGATGGACCGCCTCTTCGCCGCCGTCGATGTGGGGACCCCGGTCACCATCGTCGGCACCGCCGACCTCCGGGGCACGCTGGGGAGCCCGCCGCGGAGTCCGCTGGTCAACCAACGATGAGCGCGCCCTTCCTCCCCGCCGATCCCTCCCGCCCCGCCCCGCCGGCCTATCCGTACGGGAGCGGCAGCTTCGCGCGGGTGCGCTACCGGTTCCCCTGGAAGGCCCTGCTCTTCGTCCTCGGCGGCCTCGCCCTGGCGGTCCTCGCCGCCGGGCTGGCCGGCGGTTTCAGCTACCGCGAGATCGCCGCGGTTCCCCTCCCCCAGGCCCCCGCGGTCCGGCACGGCGAAAGCGCGCGCCTGGCGCTCCAGATCGCCGCCCAGGAGCCGCGCGGCACTGCCATCGCCGTCGACACCATCGCCAACCGGCTCTACCTGCTGCACGACGGCTCCGTGGTGCGGGAGGCGGTCTGCTCGACCGGCACGGGCGGCATCCTCGAGGACCCGGCGACCGGCAGGCGCTGGGTCTTCGAGACCCCGCGCGGGGTCCACCGGGTGCAGCAGAAGATCAAGAGCCCGGTCTGGAACAAGCCGGACTGGGCCTTCGTCGAGGACGGCGTCCCCATCCCCAAGAACGCCGCCGAGCGGATGGACACCTACTCGCTCGGCGACTACGCCCTCTACCTGGGCGGCGGCTACCTCATCCACGGCACCCTCTACCAGCGTCTGCTCGGCCGGAGCGTCACCCACGGCTGCGTGCGGCTGGGCGACGCCGACCTGGAGGCCGTCTACAAGGCGGCCACGATCGGCACCCGGGTCTACATCTACTGATGTCCGTACCGATGTCCGGCCGCCGGCGGACCGCGGGCACCGCCATCTTGGCACTCCTCCTCGTCGCGGCCGCGCCGGTCCGTCCGCCCGGCGAGCGGGCGCGGGCGGGGTCGCTCGCGGCCGAGCTCGGCGCCGCCCGGAGCCACCAGCTCTATCTGCTCCTCGACCCGCGGACCCCGGCCCTCGACTTGAAGGTCGACGGGATCCTCCTGCGCCGCTTCCCGGTCGAGAGCGCCCTCTTCGGCCGCTCGCGGCTGGCGGGCGGCGAGGACGCCTTCCCCGCCTACGCCTATACCCTGGTCTCCCAGCTCGACGAGCCGGAGCGGCCGAAGATCCCCATCCAGGCCCCGGCCACGGAGCCCGCCGCCCCGCCGGAGCCCGGGGCGAAGCCCGGCTTCGACCCCCACCACGCCAACCCGGCCGTGAGCCCAGCCTCCGAGGACCTCCTGGCCCGCGCCCCCACCCACTTCCGGCTGCGCTTCGATCCGGCGCTCGACGTCTCGATCCTCGGCGAGGCGGGGGTGGCGAACCTGCCCGGACGGCTCTGGCGGACGCGGCACCGGCTGATCGAGGGTTGGGAGGCGCTGTTTCTGCGCCTCCGCGGCCAGACCGTGCCGCCCCGGGTCGTCCTCTATCTGACGCCCCAGGACGCCCGGCGGCTCTTCCTCGCCCTGCTGCCGAAGATCCGGCTGGTGCTCGTAGCGCCTTAGGCCCTCACCCCCGGCCCCTCTCCCGACCCGCCCTCCCTGACCCCCGGGAGAGGGGAGCGGAGCGTGCAGGAAAGAGACCGCTACCGCGAAGTTGCTTTTCTCCCCTCTCTCCCGGAGGTGGGGAGGGCGGGCCGGGAGAGGGGGGCCGGGGGGGTGAGGGCCGCTACCCCCCGGTGATCTTGTGCCGGACGCTGCCCAGGAAGCGGTTGAAGGGGTGGTCGCGGGAGAGGAAGGAGAGGACCGGGTCCCGGCGCATCCCGAGGTCTTTCTGGAGGGCGAGCAGCTCCTCGCTGTGAGGATCGATCTTCAAGCCCTCGCGAACCGCCTTGACCGCGCCCCGGCGGTCCTTGCCGAGCAGGCAGGTGCGGGCGAGGTTCAGGTAGTTTTCCGGATGGTAGAACTCGATCTTGATGGCGTGCCGGCAGAGCTTCAGGCCCTCCTCCAGCCGCTGCTCGCGCAGAGCGATCCCATATCCCAGGTAGGAGTAGAAGAGACCCGGCAGGGAGGAGCGGTCGGCGGAGTCGGCGAGGAGGCCGAGGTAGGGGAGGCCCTGCTCCCAGTTCCCCTTCCGGCACTGCTCGATGGCCCGGCCGAGCACGCCGGAGACCTCCTGGCGCGCGGAGCCCGCCCCCTTGCTCCTGGGTACGAAAGGCATTGCCCTGGATTATAGACGGATGCGCATTCTCTGCGAAGGTTTCCGCTCATTTCAGCCCTGGCGATGCCGGTGGTACACTTCCACCTTCCTTCTTCCGAGAGGCGATCATGAGCGATCCGCAGAGCTCCCAGGAACTTGCCGAGCTGACCGAGCTCGCGCGCCGGTTCTCCCAGCGCGAGATGTACGAGGAGGCGGCCGATCTCTTCCTGCTCGCTCTCCGCCTCGATCCCAAGAACCTCGGGGTCAAGCTGGGCTTAGCCGAGGTGCGCAAGCTCCAGCGCCAGCAGAAGGGCGGGCCGCCGCGGACCTTGAAGGAGATGCTCCGCGAGCAGTTCCGGAGGAACGCCATCGACGCCGCGCACTTCATGGGCCTCGCCCACCTCTACGCCGAGAAGGGGGAGAACGGCCGCGCCGTCGAGTGCATCGAGGTCGCCAAGGCCAAGGACATGGAGAACCCGGGCCATCACAAGCTGCACGGGCGCATCCTCTTCCGCCGCCAGGAGTACGAGAACGCCGCCGAGGAATTCGCCCGCGCCCTGCGCCTCAACCCCTTCGACCGCGAGACCGCCGAGAGCCTCGGGCGCGCCGAGTACGAGAGGAAGCAGTTCGAGCCCGCCCTCCGCGCCGCCGTCCACGCCTTCCTTCTCCTGGACGAGGCGGACAACGAGGGGGTCGAGCGGGTCAGGCGGCGCATCCAGACCCTGAAGCAGATCTTAGGCTGGGGCAACCGCGAGCTCTCCCACCTCTTCCGCGAGCAGCAGGAGCTCCTCCACACCGCCTTCGACCGCCTGGAGTGGCACCGCGAGCGCTTCCTCGAAGAGGGGGGGATGCCGCAGGGGAGCATGTTCTGGAGCACCGCCCCGAGCAAGATCACCGGCGGCCAGATCGATCTCGCCTCGCGCCTGCGCCGCCTGCGCCTGTGGTCCCACCTCTCGGACGAGCAGATCTTCAAGCTCACCCGCGCGGTCTCCGAGGAGATCCATGAGACCGGCAGCGTCGTCTTCGCCAACAAGAGCGCCGGGGTCGACTTCTACGTCCTGGAGCGCGGCGAGGTCACCATCCAGCGCACCACCTCCTACGGCACTTTCTCGATCGGCACCTTGGATCCCGGCGAGATCTTCGGCGAGTCGAGCTTCATCACCAGTCTGGAGCGCTCGGGCGACGCCATCGCCGTCCAGCCGTCGCAGGTCTTCAGGGTCGACGCCAAGATCCTGCAACAGATCATCGAGGACTCCCCGGACCTCGGCACTCAGCTCTACTGGAGCCTCTGGCACGCCCTGGCGCACAAGCTCCGCGGCACCAACGAGCAGCTCAAGAGTTTCTTTTCGGCCGACACTCAGCCCGAGAGCTTCCTCCGCCTGCGCAAGCAGCCGGCCGGGGTCCCCGGCTCGGTCAAGGTCGAGTCGAGCGACAAGATACGGCTCTTTCGCGAACAAGGATTGTCACGCCGCGAGCTCATGACCCTCGCCACCTTCTCCAAGGAGAAGAGGTTCGCCGATGGCGCCTTCCTCTTCCAGGAGGGGGACAAGGGCGCCGAGATGTACGTCGTCCTCGAGGGCAAGGCGAGGATCAGCAAGTTCATCCCCGGGGCCGGCGAGGAGGCCCTGGCGATCCTCGAAAGGGGCGACTTCTTCGGCGAGATGTCGCTCATCGACGGCGAGCCGCGCTCGGCGGACGCCAGGGCCCACTCCGGCCCGCTGACCGTCCTCGCCCTCGACCAGTCGACGGTCAAGGAGGTCCTCGCCATGGACCCGCACGCTGCGCTCGAATTCCTGCAACTGCTCTGCCGGCTGGTCGCCAACCGGCTGCGGGAGATCGACGAGAAAGTCGTCGGCTGGCGCATCCTCTCCGGCGAGCGCACCGAGAGTAGCGCCTCGGCGTAAACTTTTCTCACTACCTGGCAGCGATCTTGCTCTCTATTGATTCCAGGTCGGCCCCTCTTCGGGTCGGGTGGGAGAAAACGAGAATGAAGATCCAGCATGCACAGCCCGAAGCTTTCAGCAAGATGATCGCCGGAGAGGCCTCCCGGCAGGAGACCCAGGCCATCGTCCGCCATCTGCTCGCCGGCTGCGGCCGCTGCATCAAGCAGTCGGAGAAGGCGCAAAAGGAGGCCGAGACCCAGGAGTGGAACTACGACGCGGCGTTCGCCCGTCTGGAGAGCCTCTTCGAGGGCACCCTGGAAGAGCGCCCCGTGCGGGCCTACGCCGGCATGCGGCACTAGCCTCACGCCCGTATAATCCGGCGGTCATGGGCCGCCTTCTACCGGATACCGATCTCCTCTCGCGGCTGGTCGCGTTCGACTCGACCAGCCGCAACAGCAACCTGCCGATCGCCGACTTCCTCTCCGGATACCTGGAACGGCCCGGGGTGCGGATCGAGCGCAACCTCTCTCGAGACGGCACCAAGACCAACCTGATCGCCTGGGCGGGGCCGCCGTCCGATCGGGAGGACACCCCGGCCCCGATCCGTCCCGGGCTGATCCTCTCCGGCCACATGGACGTGGTTCCGGCCGACGAGGAGGGCTGGCGGAGTGATCCTTTCACCCTGACCGATGCCGGCGACCGCTGGGTGGGCCGCGGCTCCTGTGACATGAAGGGCTTCCTCGCCCTGGCGGCCAACCTCTTCTCGGAAGCCGACCCCGCCCGTCTCAGGGCCCCCCTGGTCCTCGTCTTCACCTACGACGAGGAGGTGGGGACCCTGGGTGCCCGGCGGCTCTACGACAGCTATGCCGGAGGGAGAGCGCTGCCGGCGAGCGCGATCATCGGCGAGCCCACCTCGCTCCGGGTGGCCCGGCTGCACAAGGGGCACCTCAAACTCAGCATCACCTTGAAGGGGGTCTCGGCGCATAGCGGCTACCCCCACCTGGGAGTGAACGCGATCGAGCCCGCCGCGCGGGTGGTCGAGGCGCTCGCAGCGCTGCGCCGCGCCCTCGAAGGGGAGAAACCCCCGCACGGCGAGCTCTTCCCGGAGGTCCCCTACGTCCCCTTGAACGTCGGCACTATCCACGGCGGCGCCGCGATCAACGTGGTGCCCGACCGCTGCACGGTCGAAGTGGGAATCCGGCTGCTGCCGGGCATGGCCTCGGAGCCGCTGGTCGACCGGGTACGCGAGGCCGTCCGCGCCGCCGCCGCCCCGCTCATCCCGGAGGTCGAGCTGCTCTCCGACAGCCCGCCCATGCTCCTCGACCCGGAGGCCCCCATCCTCCACCACCTGACCGGTCTCACCGGGCAGGAGGGGGGGAGCGTCTCCTTCGCCACCGATGCCGGCTGGCTCGCGCTCCTGGGGATCGACTGCGCCATCTGGGGCCCGGGCTCGATCGAGGTGGCGCACAAGCCCAACGAGCACCTCCCCAAGGCCGAGCTCACCGCCGCCCGCGGCATGCTGGAGACGACGATCCGGCGCTTCTGCAGGGAGGGGATGTGACCCCATCCCCGGCGCAGGTCCTGGAAGCCGACCTCACCTGGACCGGCGACGCCTTCGAGCGCGGGGTGCGGGTCGAGGTCGGCGCGGACGGCCGGATCGCGGCCCTCCACCGGACCGTGGCCAACGACGTCCCCGTGCGCCGCCTGCCCGGCCGCGCCCTCCTGCCGGGCCTGGTCGACGTCCACTCGCACGCCTTCCAGCGCGGCCTGCGGGGCCGGGGCGAGACCTTTCCGGAAGGCGCCGGCAGCTTCTGGACCTGGCGGGAGGCGATGTACGCCCTCGTGGAGCGGCTGGAGGCGGAGGAGTTTCGCGCCCTCTGCCTCCAGGCCTTCCGCGAGCTGCGGGCGGCCGGGGTCACCAGCCTCGGGGAGTTCCACTACTTCCACCACGGCAAGTCGGGGGTGGACTTCGCCTACGACGAGCTGGTGCTCGCAGCCGCCGCCGAGGCGGGCCTCCGACTCGTCCTCTTGAACACCTACTACCGGACCGGCGGCATCGGCCAGCCGCTCGCCGGCGGGCAGCGCCGCTTCGCCACCCCCTCCCCCGCCGCCTACTGGGAGCAGATGGATCGCCTCGCGAGTCGCCTGGCACCTCCCCTCCAGAGCCTGGGGGCGGTCGTCCACAGCCTCCGCGCCGCGAGCCTCGCGGACCTGGAAGCCGTCTTCGCGGAGTCCCGCCGCCGGGGGCTCGTCTTCCACATGCACGTCGAGGAGCAGCGAAAGGAGATCGAGGACTGCCTGGCCGCCTACGGCAAGACCCCCATGGCTCTCGTCAACGAGCGGCTCGAAGTCTCCGAGCGCTTCACTTCCGTCCACTGCACCCACAGCGCCCCCGAGGACATGGACCGCTATGGGGCGGCCGGCGGCAACGTCTGCCTCTGCCCCCTGACCGAGGCCAACCTGGGGGACGGGATCGCCGACGTGCCGCGGATGCGCGCCGCCGGGGCCGGGCTCTGTATCGGGACCGATTCGAACGCCCGGCTTTCGATTCTCGAGGAGATGCGCTGGATGGAGTACGCCCAGCGCCTGGGGAGCGAGAGCCGCGGGGTCCTTCGCGCCGGCCCGGAGGGGGAGGTCGCCAGGACCGTCTTCCGGGCGGCGACCGAGGGCGGCGCCCGCGCCCTCGGGCTTGCCGTAGGCCGGATCGCCGCCGGCTGCTGGGCCGACTTCCTGGCCGTCGACCTGGCAGCCCCCGCCCTCGCCGGCTGGACGGAGGAGACCCTCTTGGACGCCCTCGTCTTCGGCGCCGGGAACGAGGCCCTGGCCGCGACCGCCGTGGGCGGGGAGTGGGTAGAGCGGCTCAACCCAGGCGAAGCCGGCTTCAGCCGGCGCAACTCATAGCCCGGAGATTTATCTCCGGGCGGAGCCGCGCCCCTCCATCTCCCCTCCCTACAGGCGCACTCGCGGGGGATACCCATCAATGGTGCTTGAGAGGGTGATAATGAGTTTGCAGCGGGTGAGGGTAGGAGACGTCCTCTCGGCGGGAGCCCCACCCGGAGATAAATCTCCGGGCTATGAGTTGCGCTGGATGAATCCAGCTTTGCGTAGAGGGAAGGTTCGAGGCACTACACTAGCGCCATGCCCTTCCCCCGCATGTCCGCCACCGAGCGGGAAAGCTCGCTCGCGCTCTCGGCGGTCGTCCTCATCCCTGACTCGGAGGTCTCCGCCCTCTCGGCGGTCGCCGGAAGGAGAACCTGAATGTGCGGACGCTACACCTTGAGCTCGCCCGTGGAGGTCATCGCCGACCTCTTCGAGATCGCCTATCCGTCCCTGCCCCACAGCCCGCGCTACAACCTGGCGCCCACCCAGGAGGCGCCGGTCGCGCTCGTCCGCGAGCCCGGCGCCCCGCGCACCCTGGAGGCCCTGCGCTGGGGTCTCATCCCCTACTGGGCGAAGGAGGCGAGCATCGGCAACCGCATGATCAACGCCCGCGCCGAGAGCGTCGCCGACAAGCCCGCCTACCGCTACAGCTTCAAGAAGAAGCGCTGCCTCGTCCCCACCGACGGCTTCTACGAGTGGAAGAAGGAGGGGAAGGCCAAACAGCCCTACTTGATCCGTCGCCGCGACCACCAGCCCTTCGCCTTCGCCGGGCTATGGTCCAGCTGGAGGAACCCGGAAGGGAGCCTCGTCGAGACCTTCACCATTCTGACGACGGACGCCAATGGAGACGTTCGCGAGCTCCACGACCGCATGCCCGTCGTCGTCGCCCGCCCCGACTTCGGGTTCTGGCTCGATCCCAAGGTGGACGACGTGGAACGGCTGCAGACACTGCTCAAGCCGGCGCCGGAGGGGGACTTGGAGCTGATCCGGGTGAGCAAGAACGTCAACAGCCCGGCGTATGTTGGGGCGGATTGTATCGAGGCGCTGGTGGAGTGAATGGAGCTCAAAGACCTGGGCTATCTGAAACCGCCTTTAGCCTTCGGTTCCGCTCTGCCCGAGAACCAGCAGATCCAGCCCTCGGAACTGGCGAAACGCCGCGTCCGTCGTCACCATTCGATAGCGGCCGGCCCGAGCGAAGGCAGCGAGGTAGGCATCCATCCAGAGCTTGGGTGAGGCCGACCCCCGAACGGCGAGCTCCTTCCACAGGGATTCCACTCCTACCGGCTCGTCCGCCCTCAGGCTGATTCGGTCATCGGTAAGGAGAGCCTCGTAGGCTGACCACGCCTCGCGATTCGTCAGCGGCGGGTTTCCATAAGGACTCAGAACCGAGGCATTAGTAAGCAGCCGGAGAAAAGCCTGCTGCGTCGCACGGCAAAAGAGGACCGACGCTGGCTCCTCGACCGTTCCCAGCCACTCGCGCACCGTGGTGTGGTGGACGTGCTTGGAAAGAGCCAGGGCCAGCCAGATGTTGCTATCGCAGAGCACCACGGCGTAATCCCGCTTCCTCTTCAAGCAGTACGTCCGCCACTCTCTCCGGGGTCATCTCCTCGTCCGGCCGGGCCTCGTGAGCGCACTCGACGATCGGCAGCTCGAGACGTCTGCCAATCGTCGGCGGCAGACCGCGCTCCTGGGACAGGCCGCGCCTCAGGAGCTCCGCGATAGTGTCTTTGAGCCGCCTGTTCTCTTCAACAGCACGGATCTTTACGGCGCGCGCCAAGTCATCAGGCAGGTCCAGCGTCGTCTTCATGGAACCATCATACCAGAAAGCTGGTTTTATGGCCTCGGTGACGCGACGGCTCGACAGGAGGGCACCCAGACGGCGACCGACAAGCAGGTGATCTGGGTCGGGCCACGGGGACTTCGACGATCACCGGCACCGGCGGCGGCATTACCCACACCGCAACGGTCACCCTGACCGTCACCGCCGGCGGTGGGGTGACACAGCTCCTCGGCAACCCCGGCTTCGAGAACGGCTCGGCCAGCCCGGCGCCCTGGACGGTCACGGCGGGCGTCGTCGACAACTCGGCCGGTGAGGCGGCCCACTCCGGCGCCTGGAAAGCGTGGATGAACGGCTACGGCACGACCCACACCGACAGCATTCTCCAGACGGTGACGATCCCGTCGACCGCCACCACCGCGACTCTCGCCTTCTGGCTCCACATCGACACGGCCGAGACCACCACCACGACCGCGTTCGACACCCTGAAGGTGCAGATCCGCAACACCGCGGGCACCGTGCTGCAGACCCTCGCCACCTTCTCCAACCTGAATGCGGCGACGGTTACGCGCCGAAGAGCTTCAACGTGACGTCCTTCAAGGGGCAGACCATCCAGGTCTCCTGGTCGGCACGGAGGACACCTCCTTGCAGACCTCGTTCGTCGTCGACGACTTCACCCTGAACGTCCAGTAGCAGGAAGTTTGCTTGGCGGAAGAGAGCCCCGGCACCCGCCGGGGCTTTTTTCTTGCCTGCCCGAACCTCAGCCTGCCGGAGGCTTGGCCGTCTTCCCCGCCTTCTGCTGCTCCTTGGGCGAGGTCAGGACGTAGCCGAGCTGGCGGAACATCGAGAACTGGTCGTTGATCGCCCAGGTCTCGACGATGCGGCCATCAGCGATCCGGAAGAAGGTCATGCCGACGATGTCGATCTCGCGCCCGGCGTCCCCGGCGTCGGTATCCTTGTCCGCTTTGCGCACGGCGTGAACCGTGTAGCGGGCGACGACCCGGTCGCCCTCGGCGACGAGCTGTTCGAGGTGGTAGCGGATGTCCTTGAAGAGCGCCCGGATCCGCCCCTGGGCGGCGCGGATCACCTCCGGACCGCGGCCGTCCTCCGCCCCCGGGGAGCTGTCGACGTAATTGGGCGCCACGATCAGATCGAGGACCTTCAAGTCGCCGCCGGAAAGCGCCTCCTCGATGTAGCGCCGGACAAGAATTTTATTGGCCTCGATCGAAGACTCCGGGCTCGGAGGCGTAGCGCCTCCCGGCGCCTGGGCCCGTCCGGGCTCGGAAAAACCGAGCGCCAGAAAAACGGCGGCGAGGGCCAGGATCCGGGAGATGCGGGAGATCATCCCGGGGCGTTTCCTGCCGCGGGCCGGTCCTCCACGGGAACCTCCGCCCGCTCGGGCGGGCAGACGTCCTCGAAGCACACCCGGCCGGGTCGACAGCTCGCCTCGTCGGCGACCCGGTCGTCGGGGCCGATGTGGCTCAGGGTGTGGGTGCACCAGAAGAAGCCCTCTTCGGAGCAGGGGTGCGGCGAGTCGGGAGCGGTCTCGGATTCCAGCTCCCGCCAGCGCAGGTGGCAACAGAGCCGTCGGGTCGTTCGCAGCGTGCTCAAAGCTCATACCTCCCGTCCGCTACAAAGCATAAGAGAGAAGGAAAATTCCGATCATCGCGAAGATCACGGCGATCTTCATGGCCGTGCCGATGACGAGGCCGAGCCAGGTCCCCAGGCCGGCCTTTCCCGCCTGCCGCCAGCTCCGGCGCGCGATGTACTCGCCGGCGAAGGCGCCCACGAAGGGCCCCAGGATCAGGCCGGGGATGGAGAAGAAGAGGCCGACGAGCGTCCCGACGGTCGCCCCGATCATGGCCAACGGGCTGGCGCCCGCCCGCTTGGCGCCGTGGCGGGTGGCCAGGAAGTCGAGGACCATGGAGACCGCGGTCAGGAGGGCGAGGACCGTGAGGGTAAACCACCCCACCCGCTGGAAGCCGTCGGCCCAGGCCGCGAGGACGAAGCCGGCGAAGGCGAGCGGCGCGCCGGGGAGAGCGGGAAGGACCGTCCCCGCGAGCCCCCCGAGAACGAGGAGGGCGCCGAAGAGGCGGACGAGGGAGGCGGACTCCGGGGTCATGGGGTCACGATACTCTATGAATGGATCGAACCATCGTATGCCCGAGAGCCTCACCTTCCCCACCCCCGCCGCGCCGCGGGTCTCGGTGATCATCCCCGCCGCGGCCCGCCCCGAGCTCCTCCACGCCTGCCTGCGCTCTCTCACGATGCACGGACCGCGCCTCATTCCCTTCGAGACCCTGGTCGTGCTCAACGCTCCCACATCCGCGGCCGAGACGCTGCTGCGTGAGAGGGTCACCGGGGTGCGGGTCGTCAGCTCGCCCGTCAATCTCGGTCTCGCGGGTGCCGGCAACCGGGGGCGGGCCCTGGCGCGGGGCGAGTACCTCGTGCTCCTCCACGACGACGCGGAGGTCGAGCCGGGCTGGCTGGAGGCGCTGGTCGCGGCGGCCGAGGCGCACCCCGAGGCCGGCGCGGTCGGCGGCAAGGTCCTCCATCCCGACGGCAGCCTGCAGAACGCCGGCATGGTCCTCTGGCGGGACGCCACCACCGCCCCGCCCTGGATCGGCCCGCCGCCCCCGCCTGGGACCTTCGACCGCCCGCGGGCGGTCGACTACTGCGGCACCAGCTCGCTCCTCGTGCACGCCGCCACCTGGGACGCCGTGGGCGGATTGGATGAGCGGTTCTTCCCGGCCTACTACGTCGACGTCGATCTCGCCATGGCGATCCGCCGGCAGGGCCAGGTCGTCTGGTACGAGCCGCGCTCGGTCATCCGCCACCACCGGGGCGCGAGCGGCGAGATGCGCTACCGGCTCTTCGTCACCCACCGGAACCGCGGGCTCTTCCGGGAAAAATG
>JAXDLD010000703.1:0-9154 GCA_034666805.1 Acidobacteriota bacterium | reverse complement strand
CGGGCCGGCCGCGGCGAGCGTCGCCGATGCCTGCGTCTCCCTCTTCCGTGCCCGCCAGGCCGCCCCCCCGGAACCGGAGCGCGGGGTGGCCGTCCTCGCCCCGGGTGCGGTCGCCGTGCTCCTCCACGAGGCGGTGGCCCACGCCCTGGAGGCCGACACCCTGGCCCAGGGGGGGGACCCGTCGGCGGCGCTCGGGGTTCCCATGGCGGCGCCGCTCGTCGACGTCCTCGACGATCCGGCCGCCGCGCCGTCCGGGGTGCGCCGCTCGACCGACGACGAGGGCTCGCCAGTCTGCCGGCGCTGGCTGCTGCGGGCCGGGGTGGTCGAGCAGCCGCTCGCCGACGCCCTCTGGTCGCGGACCTCGCCGGCCTTCGTGCCCGGGGCTGGCCGCCGGGGCAGCCGCCATCTGCCGCCCGGGCCGCGTTCGACCCACCTGGAGCTGCTCGCCGGGGAGACATCCGAGGCCGACCTCTTCGCCGAGGCCGAGTCCGGGCTCTACCTGGAGGAGGCGAGCCGCGGTCTCCTCGATCCCCTCTCCGGCGAGTTCACCCTCTGGTTCCCCTGCGCGCGCCGGATCCGCAACGGTGCTCCGGCCGAGCCGGTGGGCCCCTGCCGGCTGCACGGCCGGGTGGCCGACCTCCTCACCCGGGTGACCGCGGTGGGCCGCGAGGTGCGCTCGGCCGGCGCCGGCTGGTGCGCCAAGGGCGGGCAGAAGCTGCCGGTCTGGGCGACGGCCCCGGCGGTCCGGCTCGAAGGAGTGGAGATCGATCCCGCATGACCCCGGCGCCCCCGACATCGACATCGGCGAATTTGGCGACCGACCTCTCCGCGCACGTCTTGCGCGAGCTGAAAGTCCGCGCCGGCTACGACCAGGCCGAGGTCTTCTTGAAGCGCGGCCGCTCCCGGCGGCTGGAGATCGGCCCGGCTGGCGAGGTCTCCCTCTTCAGCCAGGAGCGCGCCTGGGCGGTGCGGGCGGGGGGCCCGCGCGGCTCGTTCTTCTCCGCCGGCACCGGCGAGCCCCGCCCGGAGGGCCCCTGGCCCGAGCCCCTCGGCCGCCCCCTGGAGCTGCCGGCGCCGGCCCCGGTGCCGGCCTGGAACCCGCCCTCCGACTTGGACACCCCGCTGATCGGCGAGACCGAGGGATTGAAGCTCTTAGCGAGCCTCGCCCGGGAGGTAGCGACCGAGCTTCCGGGCGCCCGGCTGCTGCGCGGGGTGCTGGAGGACGGCTCGAGCGAGGCGGAGCTCGCGAGCAGCCAGGGGATCGTCGCGCGCTACCGCCAGCGGGTGGCCGCGCTCCACCTGGAGGCCTGCGGCCCCGGGCATCCGGCACCCTGCGTCTCCTTCTATCTCGCGGCGCGCGAGGCCAAGCGCTTCCACCCCGGCGCCCTCGCCCGCCGCCTGGCCGACCGCCTGGCAGTAGCCGCCACCGGCCAGACGCCCCAGACCTCCGGCGCCGCCGAGGTCCTCCTCGCCCCCCCGGTCGCCGCCACCCTCCTGGCCGGCCTCCTTCCGCTCCTCGTGGGGGGCCGGGGGACGAGCCGCTTCACCTCGCTCCGCGACCGCCGCGGCCGGATCGGCAACCGCTGCCTCAGCCTGATCGACAACGGTCGCTTACAAGGTGGGATCATCGAGGCCCCGGTGGACGGCGAGGGGGTGCCCTGTCAGGAGGTGGCGCTGATCGAGGAGGGGACCTTCCGCCAGCCGCTCCTCGCCTGGTGGCAGGTCGGTGAGACCGGCTTCCTCGCCACCGGCTGCAGCCGCCGCGCGGGCTGGCGCGACCTCCCCGTCCCCGGCCCCACCCACCTCTACATCAAGCCCGACCCCAAGATCTCCGTCGCCTCCATGCTCCAGGCGTTGAAGACCGGCTACTACCTGATCGACGCCCCCGGCCCCATGCTCCTGGACGTCGAGGCCGACAGCTTCAGCCTCCCGGTCCTGGGGTTCGCGGTCGAAGCCGGCCGCGCGACCGCTCCGGTCCAGGGGGCCAGGCTCTTCGGAAGGATCGGGGATCTGCTCCGCGGCATCGTGGCCGTGGGTCGGGATCTCCAGTTCCAGATGTTGGACGGGATGATCGGGTCGCCGACCCTGCTGGTTTCGGGGTTGGAGGTTGGGGGGGAGGGGTAGGGCACCCAGGGGGTGCGTTGATCGCAGGGACGTTGTGTCGGTTTTGCTCAGTGCCCGCGATCGTTTGCCCGCAGCACAACGATCTGCCAGATCTCCTCCAGCCCGAGCCTGGCGGCCCAGTCCTCAATATAGCCGCGGTCGATCTCCTCTCCGCTGACCTTGAGCACCCCGGCGATGTCGCGCAGGTGCTTGTCGGAGCCGCCCTCCCGGTAATACTCCAACTTCTTGAGGATCACGTCCTCGACCGAGGCGAACGCCACGTCGTAGTCGGGTGCCGGGCGAAGACGCCGGGCACGCGCGAAGCGGCCACGGTTGAACGGCGTCTCGGCTGCGATCATGAGATCGAGCTTCAGGCCGGAAGCGGGATGGACGACGTTGAACTGCCCCCGCCGCGCCACCGCCTGCCGGGCCGACTCCTCGCTGACATAGAACTCGTCGGCGGGAAAGGCGGCGCAGAGCTCGGCAACCCGCCCGGGCGGCAGGTCGAGGACGATGTCGATGTCATTCGTGAAGCGGGGCTCGCCGTAGAAGATCGTTGCTGCCGATCCAGTCACGAAGTAGCGCAGCCCCAGCCTCTCCAGCAACCGGGTGGCATAGCGCAGCAGCTCAGACGAATCCATGCGAGATCCTGCGCGCCGCCTCGCGCGTCACCTGCTCTTCGCTCCAGTCCGGATGCTCGGCGGTCAGGTGGGAGAGGAGCATGTTGCGCGCCGACACGAACATGGCGTTCGCCATGGCGAGCCTCTCCGCTCCGGTCTTGCCGCGCAGGATGCGCGCCGTCTCGTCGTCGACGACCTCGATCCGACTGGGGTCGATCCGGTCGGTCCTCATACGATGCCCCCGGGGAAGCCTATCAGCGAGTGCCCTGGGGCGGGCGCAGGCTGTCGGCAGGGCCGGTTCGCCGCCCTCCTCAGGGCGAGGGGACCAACTCCACCACGGGGGCACCCTCGCAGGTTCGTAGCGCCCCGCGAGCGATGCCCGCTTCCATCTCGTCCAGACTGTGCGCCGGCCCCTGGTAGCCCGTGCAGCCGAGGACCTCTTCGAGCGTCGTCTCCGGGACGTCCACCGCCCTGCGCAGGACGACGGAGTTGCCGCGGTCCTCGATCTCCAACTCGACCCCAGGGCCCCAGCCGTGGCGCTCCCGGATCTCCTTGGGGAGGATCAATTGCCCTTTGGTCGAAAGCCGAGTCGTCATAGAGGCTCCAGTAAGACCACGGTAAGATTGTACCAAGGGGGTCAGGGCCCCGACAGGAGGTGCCCAGGATTTGACTCCGTTTGGGCCGTCCCGGTAGGCTTCGTTCGCAGTAGTTGCTCTGCTACTGGGTGGGCGACGGTGAGGGCTCCGCGGTCATGCGTGCGCGAAAGAAGCTCCGGTTGGCGCTCGGCACGTTCGCCTTGGCGCTCGTGTGCGCGGCGCTCACCGGCGAGATCGCGTTGCGCCGCTTGGAGCGCACCCGGCGTAGCGTGCCCGAGACCATGCCCTACCTCTATTACCAGCACGAGCGCCTCCGGTATGCGCTCGTCCGCAACGGTAGCTACTATGGCTGGGCGCACGTCAACGCGCAGGGGTTCCGCGGCAAGGAGAACGTCTCCGAAGAGAAGCCCAGAGGCGTCCTCCGCGTCATGGCGGTCGGCGGTTCGACCACCTTCGACACGACCGTGAGCGGCGACCTCCGCGCCTGGCCCGCCCGCCTGCAATTCTACCTGCGCGAGCTCGCGCCCGAGAAACGGGTCGAGGTGATCAACGCGGGAGTGCCCGGCTATCGCGACGTCGACAACCTGATCCGCCTCGAGACGGAGCTCTATCGGTATCGCCCCGACGTAATCCTTCTCTACGAGGTGCACAACGATCTCTACGAGGCCTTGAAAGCGGCCTCCGGCGCGCCCGAGGGAGCGACGGATCGGCCGGACGAGATGCCGGTTGCCACCCCCTGGGGCCGCTGGCTGAGCCGGAGCTCGCTGCTCTACATGAAGCTGATCAACCTCTCGAAGGTGGCGCGCTTCAAGAGCGCGGGCCGGCGTTCCGCGGTGAGCCCGGAAGAGATGAGCGCGCGCCTGGCCGGCGCGCTCGCCCGCGGAGCGACGGACTTCGCCCGCACTCTGACCGCCTTCGTCGCGGTGGCGAACAGCCTCGGCATCCATGTGGTGATGCCGGAGGTCGGGAACGTCAGCGGCGCCGGCACACTCGCCGAGACCGACCCCGAGATCCGCCAGGTCTGGGAGGTCAACTTCCCGTTCACGACACCGGAGGTCGTCCTCGGCGGCTATCTGCGTTTCAACGACGCCGTGCGCAGAGTGGCCCGCTGCGCCGCCTCCGCCACCTATCTTCCGACCGCGGGCTTCGGCCTCCGCGGGACGCGCTGGTACGCGCCCTACGACCCGATCCATTCCAACGACCCGGGCGCGGACAGGATGGGCCGGAAGATGGCCGAGGCCCTGATCGCACGCGGGCTGCTCGCGCCGCGGCCGGCGAGCCCTGCCCGATGCGCGGACGGGCAGCAGGCCGCCGGATCGGCGGGGCCGACCTTGGGTTCGGCGCCTGCTTCCGAGCCCCTGGCCAAGGCCCGGCCGGACCGCTAGAATCCCCCGCATGAGACCTGCCGATACCGAGTACGCCTCGTTCTATGCCAACTACGTCGCCCTGGTTCCCGAAGAGGACGTCCTGCCGGTCCTCTCCGGCCAGATCGAGGTCCTGCGGCGGGTGACCGACTCCGTCCCCGAGGACCGGGAGACCTTCCGCTACGCGCCCGGGAAGTGGAGCGTCCGCGAGGTGCTCGGCCACATGGTTGATATCGAGCGGGTGTTCGGCTTCCGTGCCTTCGCCTTCAGCCGCGGCGAGCAGGCCCCCCTGCCCGGTTTCGACGAGAACGCCTACGTGGCCCGCGCCGGGTTCGATCGCCGGAGCCTGGAATCGCTGGCCGGCGACTTCACGAGCGTCCGCGAGACCAACCTCGCCCTCTTCCGCGCGCTCGACAGCGAAGCCTGGGACCAGACCGGCACCGCCAACGGCAAGCCGGTCTCGGTCCGCGCCCTGGCCTACGTCACGGCCGGCCACCTCCGCCACCACCTGGGCGTGCTCCGCGACCGCTACGGGATCGGACCCGCGATCGCCCGGCCCGCTTGAACTTCAGGGCTCGAAGACGGCGCAGGACGAGTCGTTCTCCCACACCTCGACCCGGGTGACCCGCACCCGGGTCTCCTCGGCTGGCCGCTCCTCCGAGCCCCCCTCGAAGCGCCCGAGGCGCGAGCGAACCTCCGCGAAGAAGTAGGCGGAGAGCAGCTCGGCCGTCGTGTTGCGCTCGTCGAAGGGCGGCACCTCGTTGATCACGTGGTGGTCGAAGGGCGCCAGGATCTCCCGCACGATCTCCTTCAAGTCGGCGAAGTCGAGCACCATGCCGAGGGCGTCCAGCCGCTCCGCCGCTAGATAGACCCGCAGCCGATAGTTGTGCCCATGCAGGTTCTGGCAGCCACGGGTGTGGCCGCGGATCGCGTGCGCCGCCGCGAAGGTGAAGTCCTTGAAGATCGTGTGCATGCCGCCCCTCTCAAAGGCTGGATCGTGGCGCGCCGACGGGGGGGAGTCAAGGGGAGGCGCGCTTTTCCCCCGCCCATGCACATACTTCTAATTGGACGATCTTCTTAGTCTCTTGGTACTCCAACTGCTGCGCGGGTGGGCGGAGTGCCGGTGACGAATCCCCGAAAGGGAGACTTACCCATGAGTGAAAAGCTGCAGAAGTGGACCCGGAAGCACAGAGTCGCCTCGCTCATCCTCCTTGCCCTCGTGCTGGCGACCGCGGCGCTGACCGCCCGCCAGGTCGGCCGGGCGACCCCGCAGCCCGCGGGGGCGGCGGTCGATCAGCCGCAGACTCTCGCCCAGCGGCTGGTGGCCCCGGTGCCGCCGCCGGTGTCGGTGTTCATCCAGCGGACGAACAGCCCCTACGGCAACATCCTGCTGACGGTCACCCTCTCCCAGGCCGATCTCGACGCCAAGCGCCTCGACGGCACCTCGGAGTTCGTCACCATCGGCGAACCCAGCGAGCCGGTCCTCCTGCGCGACGACGGCCAGGGCGGCGACCAGGCGGCCGGCGACGGCGTCTTCACCGGCATTGCCGCCATCGACGAGGCGGAGCTCTCGGCCCGCAGTCAGGGCGACCAGGGCCAGATCAGCGCCAACCAGGGCGCCGCCGTCCCGACCTTCTCCGGCCGCGTCGCGACGGGCACGGCGGCGGCGGCCGGCTTCGACCTCGCCGGCTTGAACGCCGGCCGGGCGGTCCGCTTCGACCCCGCCATCGCCTACGTGCACGCGCCTTCGGCCGTCGGCACCGGCAAGGTGACGGCCGCCGCCTCCCACGACACCCTTTTCGCCAAGGGCTTCGTGGCGGGGACCAACGTCTTCCAGGACCGCGTGCTCATGATCCGTGACCTGGGCGTGGTGCAGGATCCCACCCGGACCTACGACCCCTGCACCGACACCGGCAACAGCAGCGGCGTCTGGACCTTCAACCACCTCATCACCGAGATGGCGAACCAGAACGCGAGCGGCATCGATCCCGCCGACTTCGCCGAGAACTGGCTGAAGAACTGGACCGTCAACCAGACCATCAACGGCCACGTGGTGCCGCTGCGCGGCAACATGACGACCCTCATCCTCAACAACTGGCCGCGGCGCACCGACGGCAAGCTCGACCTCACCAAATCGCCTCTGCGCCTGCTCAGCATCGACCCCCGGGTCGACCTGCGGACGACGACCTCCGGCGGCGGCGGCTACTCGGGCAGCAGCTCCGGCAACTTCCTGGACGCCGGCGAGGCCCGCTTCGTCTTCGGCTTCGTGGCCAACGCCAACAGCCCGTCCTGCGCGCCGCGGCCCTTCTCGGTGATCTTCGAGTTCCGGGTTCATAAGTGCAACTGTGAAGGGGTGCGCGACTGGGCCAAGCTGTGGATCAACCTCTTCAACTTCGTCCCTGGCAGCGCCACCTACAACACCAGGCTCGAGAACATCACCGAGCAGTTCGTGAAGGCCAATTCCAACCCGGCACGGCCGAACGGCAGCGCGATCGGCCAGGTGCGCGGCAACGAGATCGCCTTGGCCAGCCCCTGGGAGCTGCGCGAGTTCCAGCTCTCCCAGTTCCCCTTCGCCGCCACCTTGAACGAGAAGACGGTCAACGACACGGCGATCGACTCCTTCAACAATACCGCCACCTTCAAGAACTGGGTCGTGGGCTTGAACGTCGCCGCCCCGGCGCGCGTGCCCCTGATCTTCCAGACCCTGAACTTCGAGGGCTCGAACCCGCAGATGCCCAGCCCGGGCTTCTTCTGGAACGCCCCGGGCCTGGTCGCCGCGAACAACAACCAGCGCTTCACCGCCTCCCTCAACTCCTGCAACGGCTGCCACGCGCGCGAGACCAACACGGCGTTCGTGCACGACAACCCGAGCACCCCGAACACCACCCCGGCCCAGCTCTCCCTCTTCCTGACCGGCGAGACGGTCAACGACCCGGTCTTCGGCAACCCGCGGGACTTCGACGACCTCGCGCGCCGCGAGGTGGACATCCAGCAGGTGGCCGCCCTGACCTGCGCCAAGCTCCAGCCGGCCAACGTCGGCGCCGTCAAGGCGAGCCTGCTGGCGACCGGGCACCTGCCGGCCGACATCTTCGGCGGCGATCCGCTCCTGCCGCCCGAGCTCTTGGTCTCGGTCGGCGTCAGCGACCTGAAGCGGAACGTCATCCCGCAGGTCCACTAGCCCCCCTCCCCGCTCCCCGCTAAAAATTCGGCTCCGCCGCGGCCCGTCTCCGGACGGGCTTAAGGCGGGGCCGGATCTCTCTCCCCCCGGCTCTTTTCGTACTCCTTACTGCACTTAAACTTAATGGGGAAGGTCTCCCCTATTCGCAGCGAAGGAGAAACGCATGCAGCATGTCGAGAGGTGGACCCGGAAGCATCGTGTCGCGACCCTGATCCTGCTCATCCTGTTCCTGGTGACCGCCGGTCTCGTCGCCAGCCAGGGCCGAGTCGCCATCCCCGTCGCGGAACAGGCGGTCGACCAGCCCGAGACGCCGGCCCAGCAGGTTTCGGCACCGGTGCCGCAGCCGGCCGCGGTCTTCATCCAGCGGACCTCGAGCGCCTATGGCAACGTCTACGTCACCGTCCAGCTGACCCCCGCCGAGGTCTCCGGCAAGCAAGCCGACGGCACCGCGGAGTTCATCACCATCGGCAACCCGGAGGCGCCGGTCATCCTGCGGGACGACGGCGGCGGCGGCGACGCCGCGGCGGGTGACGGCATCTATACCGGCCTCGCCACGGTCGACGACGCCCAGCTCTCCGCCCGCGGCCAGAACGACCAGTCCGCGCTCTCCGCCAACGGCAGCGCCCCGGTCCCGGTGTTCACCGGCCGCGTCGCGGTGGGCACCGCGGCACCGTCGGGCTTCGACCTCGCCGGCTTCAACGCAGGCCGCTCGGTCCGCTTCGACCCCGCCGTGGTCTACCTGCAGCCGGAGAGCCTCGAGACCGGCACGAGCACCGGCTCCGGCACCGTGTCGGGGCTCGCCAGCTCGCACGGCCTGAGGAACGTCACCGCCGCCTCGGTCACGCTGGGGACGAACCACTTCCAGGACAGCGTGCTCATGATCCGCGACCTCGCCGTCGTGCAGGACAACACCCGCACCTACAACCCCTGCACCGATGGCGGCAACCGGAGCGGGGTCTGGACCTTCAACCACCTCATCACCGAGATGGCCAACCAGCGGGGGAGCGGCCTCGACCCGGCGCAGTTCGCCGAGGACTGGCTCAAAACCTGGCTCACGTCGCCGAGTATCAACGGCCACACGGTGCCGGCCCGGAGCGCCATGCAGACCGTGATCCTCAACAACTGGCCGCGCATCAACGGCAAGCTCGACCTCGGCCATTCGCCGCTCCGCCTCCTCGCCATCGACCCGCGGATCGACCTGCGGACGACGACCAACGGCGGTGGCGGCTACAACGCCAACACCTCGGGCAACTTCCTGGACGCCGGCGAGGCCCGCTTCGTCTTCGGCTTCGT
>JAXDLD010000702.1:0-5255 GCA_034666805.1 Acidobacteriota bacterium | reverse complement strand
AGGGCGACCCCCTTTCGGCTTTGGCTTGTCTGGGGGTAACAAAGGTGCCACATGCTGCCATAGAGTTTCGTCGACGAGTGCGCTCATATGGCGTCAAAGGATAACACGAGTCGCGGTTTTGTTAGGCTCTCTTAGAGGAGATCTTAACTCCGAGCACGAAGCGCGTCAACGACATAAGCGGAGACGCATAGGCCTCCCAGCTGTGCCTCCCGAGGCGTGCATAGCGACAGGAACGGTTGGCGAGAGGAAACCGGGGAGCGGTCCATCGCGCCAAGAAGAATTCGCGAATTCCCCCACCGCCCCACTTCTGCTACGGTCTCTGGCGACCGCCCCCGGCCGCCCTGGAACGGGCCTTCGCGCGGATCAGGACACGGCCTGGAGAGAGGGAAGGCGTTGGTGAGCGCGAGCGTCGCCGAGCGCGAATGCCGATCTCCATCGTCGCTCGGGTCGGGTAGGGCCGCTCCCCTCTTTTCTGGCAGGCGGCCCTCCCCTATGCTTGCCGGCATGCCCCCCCAGGAATCCTCCGGCGCCACCGCCTTCTTAGCCGCCCGCGACTTCCTCCTCGCCCACCGGGAGGACTACGAGGTCGCCTACGCCGGCTTTCGCTGGCCCGCGCTCGACACCTGGAACTGGGCGCTCGACTACTTCGACCCCCTGGCGCGGGGAAACGGGGCGACCGCCCTCTGGGTGGTGGACGAGCAGGGGCGCGACGAAAAGGTCTCCTTCGCGGAGATGGCGGAGCGCTCGGACCGGGCCGCCAACTTCCTCCGCGGCCTCGGGGTCGCCCGCGGCGACCGGGTGCTCGTCATGCTCCCCAACGTCGTCCCCCTCTGGGAGATCACCCTGGCGACCATGAAGCTCGGCGCGGTCCTCTCCCCGGCCACGACCCTCCTCTCGACCGCCGACCTCGAGGACCGGATCGTCCGCGGCGGCATGCGCCACGTGATCACCGACCCCGCCGGCACCGAAAAGCTCGCCGAGATCCCGGGGAGCTATACGCGGATCGTCGTGGGCGAGGCCGTAACCGGGTGGCACGCCTATGCGGAGGCTCAGGAGTCCGCCGCCGGATTCACCCCCGAAGGCCCCACCCGTGCCGACGATCCCTTCCTCCTCTACTTCACATCGGGGACGACGGCGAAGCCGAAGATGGTGCTCCACACCCACCAGAGCTATCCCGTGGGGCACCTCTCGACGATGTACTGGATCGGCCTCCGGCCGGGCGACGTGCACTTGAACATCAGCTCGCCGGGCTGGGCCAAGCACGCCTGGAGCTGCTTTTTCGCCCCCTGGAACGCGGGAGCGACGATCTTCATCCCGCCCCAGGGCCGCTTCGACGCCCGGCAGACGCTCGCGGCGATGGTGCGCTGCGGCGTCACCACCCTCTGCGCGCCGCCCACGGTCTGGCGCCTGCTCGTCCTCGAAGACCTGGCCTCCTTTCCCGTCGCGCTGCGCGAGGTGGTGGGCGCGGGCGAGCCGCTCAACCCGGAGGTGATCGCCAAGGTGCAGGCCGCCTGGGGGCTCACCATCCGCGACGGCTACGGCCAGACCGAGACCACCTGCCAGATCGGCAACTCTCCCGGACAGCCGGTGAAGCTCGGCTCCATGGGCCGGCCGCTCCCAGGCTATCGTATCGCCCTGGTCGACCCCGAAGACCACGCGGGAGAGGAGGGGGAGATCGCGATCGACCTCGCGGCACGCCCCACGGCGCTCATGGCCGGCTACGTCGACAGTCCGGAGCGCCATGCCGCCAACGCCGAGGTCCTCGGCGGCCGCTACTACCGCACCTCGGACGTGGCGACCCGCGACGCCGACGGTTACTACTGGTACGTCGGCCGGGCGGACGACGTGTTCAAGAGCTCCGACTACCGGGTGAGCCCGTTCGAGCTCGAAAGCGCGTTGATCGAGCACGAAGCCGTGGCGGAGGCCGCGGTCGTCCCCAGCCCCGACCCCATCCGCCTCGCCGTGCCCAAGGCGTACGTCGTGTTGAAGCCGGGCCTCGCACCCTCCCCCGCCGTCGCCCACTCCCTCTTCCGCTTCTCCCGCGAGCGCCTCCCCCCCTACGCCCGCATCCGGCGCCTGGAATTCGCCGAGCTGCCGAAGACGATCTCCGGCAAGATCCGCCGCGTCCAGCTCCGCGCCCTGGAGAAGGAGAAGCACGCGACGAACGTCCGCGGCGAGCACGAGTACTGGGAGGGGGACTTTCCGGATCTGGAGTAGCGGCCGGGGTGGAGGATGCAGAGGAGGTCCGCGTCCTCTAATATGTCTGCACTTGAGGGTCTTGCCCTGCTAGAGGGGCAGAACCCCACAGGAGGTCTCTTGCGCTATACCGTGATCCTCGAGAAAGGCCGCGAGTCCGGATTCGTCGCCATCTGCCCCGCCCTCCCGGGCTGTGTCTCGCAGGGCCGGACGAAGCGGGATGTCCTGAGGAACATCCGCGAGGCAGTGGAAGTCTATATCGAGGCGCTTCTGGAGGATGGGCTGCCGGTCCCGGTCGAGCAAGGCCGCGAGATGATCGAGATCGAGGTTGCCGCGCGTTGACGCGCCTTCCACGCGGGCTCTCCGGTCGCAAGGTGCGCCGGGCCCTCGAACGCGCCGGCTTCTACCTCAAGCGCCAGAAGGGCAGCCATATGATCTTTCGACGCGACCAGCCCTTCGCCCAGGTCGTCGTTCCCGCGCACGACCAGATCGACACCGGAACCTTGTCTGCGATCGTGGATTCCGCCGGGCTTACCGTCCAGCAGTTCTTGGACTTGCTGTAGGGCTCCCGGTGCCTCTCCCCTACAAAATCTCCAGCACCGCCTCCGGCGGCCTCCCAAGGGCGGCCTTCTTGCCGGCGAGGACGATCGGGCGCTCGATCAGGATGGGGGTCCGCGCCATGGCTGCGACGAGCTCGGCGTCGGTCACTCCCGGCTCGCCCAGGCCCTGCTCGGCGTAGGCCGGCTCCTTCTTGCGCAGGATCTCGCGTGGCCCCTTGCCGAGCCGCGTGAGGACGTCCTGGATCTCCTCGGCTGTGGGCGGGGTCTTCAAGTATTCGACGACCTCGGGCTCGATCCCCCGCTCGCGCAGGAGGTCCAGGGTGCGGCGCGAGGTGCTGCAGCGCGGGTTGTGCCAGATCGTGACCTTCATTCCCTCTCCTACTCCCGCGGCCCGCGCGGGGTGTAGATGGGGACGGGGAACGGCTTGACCTCCCCGCCGCCCTCCTTGACCTCCCGGATGCGCGCCACCCCCTCGTGCTCGACCTCGTCGATGCGGATGACGGCGTGGAGCGGCAGGTAGATCCGCTTCGCCTCGCCGAACTCGCTCTTCAGGTTCTCCTCCCCGGGATCGACGACGAGGGTCGTCCGGGTGCCGAAGATCAGCCCCTCGACCTCGACGAAGCCGAAAAGGTTCCCCTGCCCGACCTGGCGGGCGTAGAGCTCCACCACCTGCCCCTGGTGGTGGAAGACGACCTTGTAGATGGACTGCGCGCTCAATCGGAGACCCTCGGATCATGGAGATGATGGAGGCGGATGGTATCAGACCCTCGCCCTCACCACTCGACCGGCAGCCGGAGCTTCGCGTCCACACCCTTCGAGCGGTAGTAGACGCAGCCCTCCTTGCGGCCGTGGAGAAAGAGGTCGCGGAGGATCTCGACATCCTTCCGGCAGTAGGCCTCGACGAGGTCGAGCCGCCCCTGGCGCACCCATTCGAGCGACTGCAGGCCGTCGGCGGACTTGTCGCAGCCCAGCGTCTCCTTGGCGAGATGGCCCATCCCGAGCCGGAAGCCGAGGCGTTTCCGGACCTCGTCCAGGAGGTCCAGGGTGGGGAGGGTCTTCCCGTAATCCTCTCCCGTGTAGCCGGCGAGGACCCGGTAGTCGAAACGCCGGATGTTGAAGCCCACCACGAGGTCGGCGGCGCGGAGAGCGTCCGCCAGGGCTTCGACCTGGGACTCCCGGAAGACCTCGAAGCGGTCCTCCTCCAGATGGCAGACGACGCCCATGGCGATCCCCATCTTGTGACAGTTCTGCCAGCCCCCGACGTCGGCGGCCGAGCGCAGGGTCTCGAGGTCGAAGAGGATCGTGCGCGGCCCGTGCGGCAGGGCGGCGGGACGGCGGAAGCGGTCGCGGAGCCAGCGGAGGAGGGAGGAGAGACGAGGTCTCCCTTCCGACTGGCGAAGCGCGGTCTCGGGCTCAACCTTTCCTACCGTCATCCTGAGCGGAGCGAAGGATCTGGGGGTTGGGATCGCCCCCCTCCCAGATCCTTCGCTGCGCTCAGGATGACGCTGATCGGGCCTCATGCCGATCGCGGTCCCGGCGCTCACCGCCGCCTCCGCCACCACCGCCTCCTCCTTCCCCAGCAGCAGCCGCAGCACCCGCCCCGCCCCCGCCTTGTCGAGCGGCCGGTTGCCGTTCCCGCACTTCGGCGACTGGACGCACGACGGACAGCCCACCTCGCAGGGGCAGGCGTCCAAAAGCGCCAGCACCCGCCCGAGGAGGTCCGGCAGGTCCTCGAAGACCCGCTGCATGATCCCCACCCCGCCCGGGTGGCCGTCGTAGAGGAAGACCGTGCCGCAGCCGACCTGTGGGTGGAAGGGCATGGAGATGCCGCCCAGGTCGTTGCGGTCGCAAAGGGCGAGGGTGGGGACGAGGGAGATGGCCGCGTGCTCGGAAGCGTGGAGCGAGCCCATGAAATGCTCGCCGGCCCGGGCCAGGGTCTCCTCGATCGCCTTCCCCGCCAGCCACCAGAGACCCACGGTCTCGAACTCGGACGGCGGCAGGTCCAGGGTCTGGCGGTCGATCACCTCTTGGCCCTGGATGCGCTTCCGCTCGAAGCCCACCACCCTCTCGGTCACCTTGAGCCGCCCGAGCCGGGCGGTCAAGGGGCCGTCCGTGCGCTCGCGCAGCACCTCCAGGATCTCCGTCTCCTTCTCGGTCAGGGGGGTCGTGAAGTAGTCGACGTCGGCCGGCGCCGCCCGCACCCGGTGCTCCTCGATCCGCAGCTCCTCGACCAGGAACTGCCGCCCGGCGTGGAGGTAGACCGCCCCGGGGTGGCACTCGTGGTAGGCCCGCACGCCGTCGACCGTGCCGATCACCCGGCCGTTCGCCACGTTCTCGATGGTGAAGGTCTTGCCCGAGCCCCTAAGGTTGATGTCGCGCTGCGGCCGGCGCCGGGTCGAGTGGAGCTCGCGGTCGTCCACCGCCTCGGCGAGCTTGCCTTCCCGCAGGAGGTCGCCGATGAGCGCGGCGTGGCGAGAGAGGTAGTCGCGGTCCCCCTCG
>JAXDLD010000701.1:0-13555 GCA_034666805.1 Acidobacteriota bacterium | reverse complement strand
TCCTGCGCACGATCGACGAGAACCCGGGGGTCGTCTCCCCCGGGGTCCTCGCCCGGCCGGCCTTCCAGGATGCCGCCCTCGGCACCTGCCTCCAGGTGCTGGGGCCGGGCGAGGTCTCCTACATGGCGCAGGTGGCGCCGGTCTACCCCCTGCTCGAGGTGGCGCCGCCGACGATCGCCTTGCGCCCCCAGGCGATGGTCCTGGAAGCCAAGCAGATCAAGCGGCTGGAGGAGTCCGGTCTCAGTCTCGCCGACCTCCTCGGCGCCCGCCAGGATCTCGAACGGACCCTCGGCGGCCGGGCCGGCGGCGGCTTCGTGGCGCCGGTGCGGCAGGAGGTGGAGGCCGCCCTCGTCACCCTGCGCGCCCCGGCCCTGGGGGTCGATCCCAACCTCGAACGCCCCTGGGAGAAGACCCGGGAGCGGATCCTCCGCGCCTTGGATCTCTTCGCCGACAAGGCGATCTCCGCCGCCGCCCGGCGCGACGAGGTCGAGAGCCGCCGGGTCGAGCAGCTCCGCCAAGCCTGCCTCCCCTTCGGCAAGCTCCAGGAGCGGGCGATCTCGACCGCCTACTTCGGCGACCGCTTCGGCCCTCGCCTGGCCGAGAGCTTCTGGGAGCAGATGGAGCTCGATCCGGTCCACCTGCAGGTGATATCGCCAGACGGGCCCGACCGCAAGGAGGAAGGGGTATGAAGCTCGACGTCCTCGCCATCGGCGCCCATCCAGACGACGTCGAGCTGGGGTGCGGCGGTACGGTCGCCCTCCTCGCCCGCCAGGGGCGCCGGGTCGGCATCCTCCACCTGACCCGCGGCGAGCTCGGCACCCGCGGCACCGCCGAGGAGCGCCTGGCCGAGGCCGAAAAGGCCGCCGCCGCCCTCGGGGTGGCCGACCTCGCCTTCTTAGACACCGGCGACGGCGGTCTGCGCACCGGCCCCGCCGAGGAGGACGCCCTCATCGAGGTGCTGCGGACCTGGCGCCCGGAGCTGGTCCTCGGGCCGTCCCCCGGCGACCGCCACCCCGACCACGGCCGCGCCCAGCGGCTCGTCGAGGCCGCCTGCTTCTACTCCGGCCTAGCGAACCGGGGCGCGGCCCCTCCGGCCCCCGCCGCCCACCGGCCGGCCGCCTTCTTCTCCTATATGCAGCACGACCCCTTCGAGCCCAGCTTCATCGTCGACGTCAGCGCCACCTGGGAGGCCAAGCGCCAGGCCCTCCGCGCCTACCGGAGCCAGCTCTACCAGCCGGACGAGCCGCGGAGCGGGCCGGTGACCAAGGTGTCGACCGAGGAGTTCTCGTTGATGGTCGAGGGGCGGGCCCGCCACTTCGGGTCGCTGATCGGCGCCACCTTCGGCGAGCCCTTCTGGAACCGCCTGCCGCTCGCGGTCGCCGACCCCTTCCTGCTCCTGCCCGGAGGTGTGCGATGAAGATCGGCATCAGCTGCTACCCGACCTACGGCGGCTCCGGGATCGTGGCGACCGAGCTCGCCATGGCTTTAGCCGAGCAGGGCGACGAGGTGCACGTCATCAGCTACGCCCTGCCCTCGCGGCTCACCTTCGTCACCCCGAAGCTCTTCTTCCACGAGGTGATCGTCCCCCGCTACCCGCTCTTCGAGTACCCCCCCTACCCCCTCGCCCTGGCGACCAAGATGGTCGAGGTCGCCCGCCACAGCGGGCTGGACGTCCTCCATGTCCACTACGCCATCCCCAACGCCGTCTCGGCGGTCCTCGCGCGCCAGATCCTCGCCCCCCAGCCGCTGCCCGTGGTCACCACCCTCCACGGCACCGACGTCACCCTGGTAGGCAACGACCCGAGCTACCTCGAGACGACCCGTTTCGGGATCGTCGAGAGCGACGCCGTCACCGCGGTCTCGGAGTCGCTCCGCCGGACCACCATCGAGCAGCTCGGGGTGCAGAGCCGGATCGACGTGGTCCCCAACTTCATCGACCCCGAGCGCTTCGAGCGGGCGCGCGGGCTCCCGGGCGCCCGCCGCTGGGCCAAGCCCGGCGAGCGGGTCCTCGTCCACATCTCGAACTTCCGGCCGGTCAAGCGGGTCTTGGATGTCGTCGCGATCTTCGAGGAGGTCCACCGCACGGTGCCGAGCCGGCTCCTCATGGTCGGCGACGGCCCCGAACGCCCCAAGGTCGAGCAGTACTGCCGCGAGCACGGGATCTGCAACGCCATCACCTTCGTGGGGAGCCTGCCGCTCATCGAGGAGGTGCTCGTGGGAGCCGACCTCTTCCTCCTCCCCTCGGAGTCGGAGTCGTTCGGCCTCTCGGCCCTGGAGGCGATGGCCTGCGAGGTGCCGGTCATCGCGACGATCGTCGGCGGGGTGCCCGAGGTGGTCACCGACGGCGAAACCGGCTACCTCCTCCCCATCGGGGACGTCTCCGGGATGGCCGCGGCGGCGCTCCGGCTCCTGGGAGACGAGGGATTGAGACAGCAATTCGCCGCCGCCGCCCGCCGCCGTGCGGTCGAGGTATTCAGCCAGGCCGCGGTGGTCGCCCGCTACCGCGAGATCTACGAGCGGGTGATCGCCCGCAAGTGAGGGTGCCCGCGGCCGTCTCCCTGGGGTCGAGTAGAATCCATCCCGTTTGTTGTCTGGCCCGGCCAGCTTGGATACACTGCGGTGCAAGGCCAGAATCCGCATCGAAAGGAGAGGTTTCGCGATGAGTGAACCGACTACCCCCTCTTATCCGCCGCCGCCACCGCCGAGCTACCCGCCGCTGCCTCCTTCCGGCGAGAGCCCGAACCGCAAGGTGATGGTCATCCTCGCCTATCTCTGGCTGCTCGCGCTCATCCCCTTCCTGGTCGAGAAGAACGATCGGGAGGTGCAATGGCACGCCAAGAACGGCCTGGTCCTGACCGCCGTCGAGTTCGTCGTCTGGATCGCCTTCGTGGTCATGACGGCGCTGATCCATTTCCTGGCCTGCCTCGGCTGCTTCGCCCACATGGCGGTTTTCCTCGTCTTCCTGGTCATCCGTATTCTGTGCATCGTCAAGGCCACCAACGGGGAGCGCTTCATCATCCCCGTCCTCAGCGACTACACGGACAAGTTCTAAAGCCCCGGATTCCGGGCGGCGCCGTGCCACGGCGCCGCCCGCCCCGCGACGGTCACGCCGAAAGGAGCGGGTTCCATGACCGAGCCCCCGGTCCCCCCCATACCCCCCTCTCCTTCCTACCTGCCGCCGCCCGCCTCTCCCCTCCCGGCTTCTCCGGCGGTCCGGATCGGCGACTGGCTCCAGGAGGCGTGGCGGATCCTCCAGCCCGCCTGGCTGGAGAGCGTGGGCACCATCCTGGTGATGGGCCTGGTGCTGTTGGTGGGCTATGCGCTCTGCTTCCTGCCTGGGCTCGTCATCGTCGGACCGCTCATCGCTGGCGCCAACATCTACTTCGCCAAGCGCCTGCTCGGTCTCCCGGCCGCCCTGGACGACGTCTTCAAGGGCTTCCGCCGCTTCGGGGACACCTTCCTGGTCGGGCTGGTGCTCTATCTCGTGCCGATGCTGATCAATTTAGCCCTGGCGATTCCCCGCATCCTCGCCGCCGTGGGCACGGATGGCGACTACGATCGTGCCGCGGGCCCTCTCCTGGCGCTCACGGGCGGCCTTGCCGGCCTCGGGTATCTTTTTTCGCTGGCCTATAAGATCCTCGCCAACACGTTCCTGATCTTCGCTATGCCGCTCGTCCTTTTCCGCCAGATGACGGCGATAGACGCCATGCGCCGGAGCGTCGAATGGGTCAAGCCGCAGCTACCCGCCTTTCTCGTCCTCCTCGTCGTCTGTCACCTGGTCGGGATGGCCGGGGGCTTGGGCGTCTGCGTGCTGTGCCTCGGCGCCCTGGTGACGGTACCGCTCGCCTGGAGCCTGATCAACCTGGTTCAACTGCAGGCCTACCGTGAGCTCGTCGGCCTGACCCCCGCCGACCTCGCCCCGTACATGGATTGAAGCCGATGACGTCCGACAAGAGCGAGGGAGCGAGCACCCAGGCGATCACCGCCTTCGTCGTGGGGATCCTGGGGGTCGTCCCCTGCTCCGGCTTTCTCCTCGGCCCGATCGCCTGGTTCCTCGGCAGCCAGGAGATCGCGTCGATCCGCCAGGGGCGCACTCCCGCGGCCGGCGAGCGGCTGGCCCGCGCCGCCCGCATCCTCGGGATGATCGGGACGGCCCTCCTCGCCGTTCTCCTCGTCTGGCTCCTCGCCCTCGGCGGCTTTGCCACCTTGACCCGATTCCTCCACCGGCCATGACGGCGCGGATCAGATGGCGGCAGGCGGTGAGCTGGGCGCTCGCGGGGGTGTTGGGCGCGGCGGGCCTCCTGCTCCTGCACTTCTGGATCCCGTCCGAGGACATCCGTTTCTCGATCTGCCTGTCGCGCCGGCTCCTCGGGCTCCCCTGTCCGGGCTGCGGGATGACCCGCGCTCTCGCCCACCTGGCCAAGGGGGAGTGGCGGGCGGCCGTCGCGGTCCACCCCTTCGCTCCCCTGCTCGCGGCCGAGCTCCTCCTCGGCTGGCTCGCCTGGGGTGTCCTCCACGTTTCAGGATGGGCCCTCCGGCTGCCCCGGCGGGTCTGGCCGGACGGGGCCGGGCCGCTCGTCCTCACCAACGCCGCGCTCCTCACGGCTCTCTGGATGGGGCGCCTCGCGGCCGGCGCCCTGCCCCGGTAAAGCGTGCGGTCCTGGCTCGGCCGCCACGGCCGGACCTCCGCCGTCGTCCTCGTCCTCGCGGTGCTCTTCGCCCTCGACGTCTCCCGGCCGCCCCGGGAGCAGTGGACGGCCCGGGGGCTGCTCGCCGCCATCCACCTCTATCAGGCGACTCTCTCCCCGCGCCTGGGCCAGATCGGGGTGCGCTGCCGCTTCACCCCGACCTGCAGCCACTACGGCGAGGGAGCGATCCGCAAGTATGGGACCCTGGTGGGGACGGCGAAGACCGCCTGGCGCATCGCCCGCTGCGGCCCCTGGACCCCGGTGGGCACCTACGATCCGCCGTAGGCCCGCGACCGGTCCGTCACCGCCCGGCAGTTGACAAATTTCTTCCCCATGCCATGCTCTTTCGGCTGCCGCGGAAGGGCGGAGGACCGCGTGGACGCCGATCACATCGACTATCAGAAGCTGCTTCAGGAGGCTCTGCGCGATGCCCTGCGGGGGGCGGTACGCCGGGTCCTGGCGCAGGTCGCGGAGGAGGGGCTGCCGGGGGAGCACTTCTTCTACATCGGCTTCCGCACCGACCGCCCAGGAGTCCACGTTCCCCGCTTCCTCCGCGACCAGTATCCGGAGGAGATGACGATCGTCCTCCAGAACCAGTTCTGGGACCTGGAAGTCGATGCGGAGAGCTTCTCCGTCTCTCTCACCTTCGGCGGCGCCCGGCAGCGGCTGACCGTTCCTTTCCAGGCCCTGACCGCCTTCGCCGACCCCTCGGCCGAGTTCGGCCTGCGCTTCGACGGCGGCCTCGAAGGCCTCCCCGCCATGGAAGCCGCGGCTCCGCCCCCCGCCGAGCCGGAGAAGCGTCCGGGGCCACCGGCCGGTCGGAGCGGAGAGGTCGTCGTGCCTTTCGACCCCTCCCGGCGCAAATAGCGCCCGCCGGGCACCGATAGCGGCTGGCATTCCCGCCGCCCCTTTCTTGTTCTCTCTCCTGGAGCCTGCAACGACTTCGAGGACGAGACCATGAAGATCCAGAGCCCTAAAGCGCTTCTCGCCACCCTCTTCGCCCTGGCGCTCGCCGCCGCTGGCTGTAGCCGAGAGGCGTCGCAGTCCGCCGAGCAACCGGCCCGGACGACCGCACCGCGCGTCGCCCAGGCCACCCCGCCGCCCATTCCGCCGGCAGCGTCCACCGCGGCCACCGAGCCCTATGTGCTCGAGGAGTCGGGGCATACCTCCCCACCGGCCTCAGCCGTGCCGCCGCCAGCCGCTTCGGAGAGGCGCGAGGTTCAGCCGCCGCCAGCGGTGGAGCCCGCGGTGGAGCCCAGAGACGTCGAGCAGCCGCCGCGCGCGGTGGCTCCGCCCGCCAGGAGTCCCAAACAGCAGCCGACTCCGGCGCCGAAGGCCGATCGCGAGCGGCGCCTGGACAGCCGGGAGCGGCGCCTGACCCAGAGGCAGGCCGATCTCGACGCGCGCGAACGGCGTTTGCGCCGGCAGGAGGCCTCCCCCCGGCCCCCCCGCCGTGTCGAGGTGCCAGTCCCCGACCAGCCGGCTGAGAGCGAGCCCGGCCCCGCGCCCACCCCGGACGTCATTCCCGAAAGGCAGCGGACCGAGCCAGCGGGGCCGGTAACGGTATCGGCCGGGACGAAGCTCGACGTGCGGTTCGACCGCTCGCTGTCGAGCGCGACGAGCACGGTGGGCGAGATCTTCCGGGCCCGGGTGAACGAGGACCTCTACGACGGCGACCGAATCGCCATCCCGGCCGGCTCCGAGGTGGTGGGCGAGGTGACCCAGGCGGGTCCCTCGAAGAAGATCGGCGGCAAGTCCGTCCTGGGGCTGCGCTTCACCGACATCGTCCTGCCCTCGGGCGAGACGGTCCCTCTCAAGGCCTCCTTCCAGCGCGAGGGCCAGAACAAGAGCGGGCGTGACGCGGCGACGATCGGCGGCGTAACCGCGGGCGGCGCCATCCTCGGCCGCATCCTGAGCAAGGGCGGAGGGAGGGGGACGGCGCTCGGCGCCATCATCGGTGCCGCGGCCGGCGCCGCGATCGCCTCGCGCAATCCTGGCGAAGAGGTTGTGATCCCGGAGGGCTCGGTGCTCGGCATCGTCCTCGACCGCCCGGTCGAGGTCCAGGGCCGGCGCTAGTCGGCCTAGGGGGGGCTCCCGGCCGGGGGACGGCAGTGCCGGGCGAGCTCCTGCCGGTCGCGGATCTCGACGTGCGACTCGGTCCGGGTGATACAGCCGGCCTCCTCCAACTCGCGGAGCACCGGCTCGACCTGCTCCTCCGGGGCGCCGGCGATCTCGGCTAAAGCGGCGACATCCAGCCGCAGGGGGATGCGGACGCTCCCCTCTCCCCCCGGGGGACCGTAGCGGTCGGCCAGGGCCAGGAGCTGGCGAGCCACCCGGCCCTGGAGGTCCGCTACGCTCCGCGCCTGGATCTGCTCGTTGGCGAAGCGCAACCGGCTCGCGAGCAGCCGGACCAGGTTGTAGGAGAGCGGCGGGAAGCGCTGCAGGCAGGAGTGGAAGGTCGCCCGGTCCATGAAGAGGAGCCGGGAGGGCTCGGTCGCCATCGCGCTCGCCGACCGGCCGTCGCTCTCGACCAGGCTCATCTCGCCTACGGTATCGCCCGGACCGAGGAAGGCGAGGACCACCTCTCTCCCGTCGGGCTGCTCGACGAAGACCTTGACCGTGCCGGTGAGGATCACGTAGACCGCCTCGCCGGGCTGGTCGGCGGCGAGGAAGCGCTTTCCGGCGGGGAGGTCGGTGCTCTGGAGCAGCCGGTTGAGCTGGGCGAGCTGGGCGAGCCCCAGCCCCTGGAAGAGGCCGATCTGGCGCAGGAGATTGGGGTCGTCGACGGCGGTCATCGGCTCTCGCTCAAAGCCGGAGCACCGCGGCGAGCGCCTCGACCCCGCGTTCCACGACTTCCGGCGGCGCGGCGGTGAAGCAGAGGCGGACGTGGGTGGGATAGGGGCCGAAGCTCGGCCCGGGAGCGACGAAGAGCCCGCGGTCGACGCAGTCCGCGAGGAGCCCCTCGAGGCCGCGCTCGTCCAGCCGGTCGGCGACATCGAGGAAGAGGAAGGTGCTCCCCTCGGGCGCCGGCAGCCCCAGCCGCTCCGCCGCCCATCGCCCTACTTTCCAGTAACTCTCCTTGGCGCGCGCGATCCAGGCTTCTCCCGGACCGGCCAGCACCGCCTCCGCGGCGAGCTGCGCCGCAGTCGGCGTGCTGTAGAAGCTGTGGGTGCTCACCTTGCGGAGCTCGCTCATCACCGCCCGGGGGCCGACCACGTGCCCGCAGCGGTTCCCCGCCATGCCGTAGGCCTTGGAGAAGGAGTGGGCGGCGAAGGTGCGCTCGGGGGCGAGCGGCAGGCCGTAGGTATGCTCCCCCGAATAGACATAGTCTTCGTAGACCTCGTCGGCGATCAGCCAGAGGTCTTCGCTCCGGGCCCAGTCGACGAGCGCTTCGAGCCAGGCCCGCGGGATCACCCGGCCGGAGGGGTTGTTGGGAGTGTTCCAGTAGAGCGCGACGGTCTTCGCGGTCCGCCGCTCGCGGACCGCCGCGACGGCGGTTTGAGCTGAGTCGACCCGGCCGATGAAGGGGACCGGAACGGGCACGCCATGGAACGAACGGACGATCCCGGAGATCAGGGGCCAGTAGGGGGCGAGGATCAGGACCTCGTCGCCGGGTGCCAGGATGGCACCGGCGACCGCCCCCAGGGCACCGGTCGCCCCCGCCGCCACAAGGACGTTCTCCCGCTCGACCGCCACCCCGGTCGTGGCCCGCGTCCGCTCGACCAGGGCGTCGAGCAGCCCGGGCAGTCCCTGTGGGGGGGCGTAGCGGTGCATCCCCGGGTGCTCGGCGACCCGGAAGTCCTCCATCCGGCAACCCTCGGCGGGCTCCATCCAGGTATCCCCCACGTGCAGGGGGTAGACCTCGCCGGGATAGGAAGCCAGCCGGTGGGCCAGGGTCGTATAGACCGACCCCGGGATGGCGGCGACGGACGGGGAGACATGGGGGTGGCGGGGCATGGAGGGCTCTTCAGGCCCTCCATCCTACCGCACCGGGAACCTTCTCCCGCGAGGTGTCCTACCAGGCGAGGATGAGGCCGGCGCTCCCTTCTCCCTGGTAGAGGGCTTCGTTCGAGTTGTTGCTGCGGTGACCGCCGGTGTTGATGCCGGTGTCGATGTTCGCCCAGTAGCCCCTCGCCTCCAGGCGCAGGCCGACGTTGCGGTTGAAGAAGACCTTGACCCCGCCCGCGATCGACCCCGCGAAGCGGTCCTGGGACGCCAAGTCGGTGAACTTCGGTTCGAGGTGGGCGATGCCCAGAGAGACGCCGAAGAAGGGGTTCACCTGGCCGCGGCCCCAATTGTAAAAGAGGCCGGCCTGGTAGTAGCTGATGTCGACGTTGCCCAGGTTGCCCGAGCGGGTGAAGAGGCCGTTGTCGAGCCGGAACGAGGTGCTCTGCCGGTTGGCCGAGAGCTCGAACTGCCAGCGGTAGCCGACGGGGATGTCCATGGACACGCCGTAGGCGCCGCCGTGGTCGACCTTCAAGTCGCTGCTCTGGCGGAAGCCGTTGTCGTTATAGGCGGTGACGCTGCCGCTGAAGCGGTAGCTGGCGGTCGGAGTGATCTCGAAGCCCGCTCCCTGGGCGAAGGCGGCCCCGGGGACGAGGAGGAGGAAGGCGAAGAGCAGTCTACGCATGATGTTCTCCTTGCTGATGCCGGCAGGTCGTCCTACCAGCGTCTTTGATTATCTACCACATCCCGCCGGTGCTACCATCGCGAGCGCCATGGAACACCCAAGCCTTACAGAAGTGCGGCGGCTGCCCGACGGGCGGCACCTGCGGCTCACCTGGAGCGACGGCCACACCGCCGAGTACGACTACGACTACCTGCGCGGCTTCTGCCCCTGCGCCGGCTGTCAGGGGCATTCGGGGCTCAAGATCCGCTACCTGCCGCCGCCGCAGCCCGTTACCCCTGCAACCATCAAGCCGGTGGGAAACTACGCCATCTCGATCCTCTGGTCGGACGGCCACGGCACGGGGATCTACCGCTTCGATTTCCTGCGCCAGATCTGCCCCTGCGAGAAGTGCGGCGGGGCACCCGAGGCGGTCGAGGTCTAGGCAGGCGTCTCCGGCTTCCCGCGCGTCTCCCAAAGCGCCAACTCCTCCGGGGTGTTGAGGTTGACGAACATCTGGAGCGGGTCGCCGAAGCGGGCGAGGAGCTCGCTCCCCAGATAACGGACCGAGAGCCCCGGTGCCGCCGCCAGGCGCTGCGGCGCCAGGATGCCGCGCTCCACGTGGTCCGCCAAGGCAGCGAGGGCCGGCGGCCGGTAGAGGGCGCAGAGGGGCTCGATCCGCCCCTGCCAGCGCGGCACCACCCAATCGAATCCCGAGGGGCGGGCGAGCTCGGCCAAGAGCGTCTCCGGCACCTCCGGCAGGTCGCAGGCGAGGACCAGGAGGGAGCGGCCGGGAAACTGGAGCGCCGCCCCGAGGATACCGGCGGCGGGACCGCTCCCCGGGCCGTCGCCGAGCGAGCGCAGCTCAGGGATGAGCCCGCGCCCGCGGTCGGCGAGCACGACCTCCGGGCAGACCGCGGAGAGGCGCAGGGCGGCCCGGGCGGGGAGGCTGCCCCCGGGCGCCGGGAGGGTCGCCTTGTCCCGCCCCATGCGCCGGGATTCGCCGCCGGCGAGGACGACCCCGACCGGACCGGGCTCAGCTTCCTGCCGTGCTACCATCGCGTACCCCATTCAATGGCCAAAGAGGAGACTGCTCCATGATCCTATCCGTCCCCCTGCTCATACTCGCCCTGGCGACAACCGGCGCAGGTGCCGGCCAGTCCACCGCGGCTCACCCGCACGTCACGTTCGAGACGACGATGGGCAAGGTCGTCCTCGAGCTCTACCCGGACAAGGCCCCGAAGACGGTGGCCAACTTTCTCGCCTACGTCAAGGCCCATCATTACGACGGCACCATCTTCCATCGCGTCATCCCCGGCTTCGTCGTTCAGGGCGGCGGCTTCACCGCGGACATGACGGAGAAGCCGACCAAGGCCCCGGTCAAGAACGAGTCGAACAACGGCCTGTCGAACGAGCGCGGCACGATCTCCATGGCGCGCACGTCGGATCCCGACAGCGCGACCGCCCAGTTCTTCATCAGCGTCAACGACAACAAGAGGAGCCTCGACTACAAGGGTCCGGGAACGGGCTACGCGGTTTTCGGCAAGGTGATCGAGGGCATGGACGTGGTCGACAAGATCGTCGCCGTGCCGACGACGACCAAGGGACCCTACGAGAACGTCCCTGTCACCCCGATCAAGATCGTCAAGGCCACCGCCAGCAAAGGCAAGTAGCGCCCCGTTACTTCTTGGTGCTCTTGCGGATCTGGGCCAGGCAGGACCAGAGCACGTCGAGCTGCTCGCGGCCGTGCGGCAGGTCGCGGTCGCGCCAGAGGTCGCGGGCGGCGGCCAGGAGGTCGTTCCAGTCGACTTTGTGGTTGTGCTCGTAGATCCGGCGGATGGCCGCGAAGAGGTCGGCCACCGTCCAGATCCCCGGCCGGCGGCCGGCGAGCTCGCGCCAAGCGATGCGGAGAGGCGCCAGGCGGCGGCGCGACAGCTCCTGGTTCTTGTAGCGCACCCGGAGCGCTCCCACCTCGGGCAGGCGGTCGAACTCCAGATCGCCCGGCACGTTGCGGTCGGAGATGACCTGCCAGTGCTGGGGGATCAGCTCCTCTTTGCGCACCTGCATGATGAGGGCGTCGAAGCGGGCCACGTTCAAGCCCTCGAACAGCACCCCGACCAGCGGATTGTCGACCCCCTCGATCCAGGCGGCGATGTCCTCCTGGCTGGGCAGGGCGCGCGCCGGGGCGGCGGGCGCCGCCGGTGCGGCCGGTTTGGCGGCGACCGGCGCTGCGGCAGGGGCCGGAGCCGCCGGAGCGGCGGGCTTGGGCGGCGCTGGGGTCGGGGCTTCCGGTGTGAAGGTGGGTTCGACGGGTTCGCTCATGAATTCTCTCCGGTTCAGGGCGGCTAGGATACCATCGCGGGCGTGATCGACGGCCTCGCGACTCCGGAAGGGACCGACCGTTTCCGCCGCCGCTTCCCGGCGCTCGATGCCGCCGGCCACTTCCGGAGGAGCGAAGCCGGCCTGTGGCTCTCCTCGATCGGCCTCGGCACCTCGCAAGGAGCGGAGGACGACGCGGCCGACCGGGGCTACGAGGAGGCCATCCTTCTCGCCCTCGCGAGCGGTTGCAACGTCTTCGACACCGCCTGGAGCTACCGGGACCAGCGGAGCGAGAGAGCCCTGGGCCGTGCCCTCGCCCGCGCCTTCGAGGAGGGGATCGCCGCCCGGGACGAGGTCTTCGTGGTGACCAAGGGGGGCTTGAAGGGCGAGGTCTCGGCCGGCCAGCTGGCGGCCAGCCGCGCCAACCTAGGGCTGCGGACGGTCGACCTCTACTTCCTGCACAACCCGGAGACCCGGCTCGCCGAGCTCTCCCTCCCGGAATTCGAAGAGCAGCTCGCCCGCGCCTTCATCGAGCTGGAGGCCGCCGCCGGCCGGGGGGAGATCGGCATCTACGGGGTGGCGACCTGGGACGGTCTGCGGGTCCCGCCCTCCGACCCCGGGCATCTGAGTCTCGCCCGTCTCACGGGACTTGCCGGCCCGCGCTTCCGGGCTCTGGAGCTGCCGCTCAACCTCGCCATGCCGGAGGCCCTGGTGGCGCCGACCCAGGAGCTCGACGGGGTGAGAATCCCCGTCCTCGCCGCGGCGCGCAAGCTCTCCCTGGCGGTCTTCACCTCCGGGTCGATCCAGAAGCGGCTCGGCGTGAGCGTGCCGCCGGAGATCGCCGAAGTCTTCCCCGACCTCGCGACCGACATCCAACGTGTTCTCCAATTCACCCGCTCGGCTCCCGGCGTCGCCACCGCCCTGGTAGGGATGGGCCGGACGGACCACGTGGCGGAGAACCTGGCCGTGGCGGCGGTCCCGCCCGCCGGCTTGGAGACGTTCCAGTGGATCTTCGGCTAGCGCGGCGGCTTTAGCCGCGCAGGACGTTCTTGGCCTGCAGGCCCTTGGGGCCCGGAATGACCTCGAAGGTCACCTTCTCACCCTGGTTCAGGGTCCGGAAGCCTTCCGAAACGATGGCCGTGTGGTGGACGAAGATGTCTTCTCCCCCCTCCTCGGACTGGATGAAGCCATAGCCCTTGGCGTTGTTGAACCACTTGACCGTTCCCTGTTGCGTCATGTCCTGCTACTCCTTTTTAAGACTCGGGCCTCAGATAACGAGGCCCGGCGTTGAGCGCGGGTCCACATGTCGGGTCGTGCCGGTACAAGTCGTCCTTCATCGGAGCGCCGTCGGACCGTCCAGGTACATCGCAGGAATTTGGCAGATGATTGCACCCCTCGCCCCAAAAATCAAGGCGGGGACGATCTTGGAAACGATCGGGAGGATGGAACCTGCTGGAGGGACTGCTTGGGAGGACTGCTTGGAGGGAAATAATGCCGAAGACCGGACTCGAACCGGCACGGGTTGCCCCACACGCCCCTCAAACGTGCGCGTCTACCAATTCCGCCACTTCGGCTTAAAGAACATCCCGGGCTTTAACGCCCGTCTGGGCCGCTGATACTAGCAGGCCCGGTGCGGCTTGTCTCCCCCCTTTAGTGCTTGGGGGGAACGGGCTGGCCTGGCGCCGGAGCCGCCGGAGCGGGCGCGAGCGGCTTCGCGGTGCCCTGCGGTGTCGGAGCAATCGGAGGGGCGACCGGCACCGGCGCCGGGCTCGTCGCCCTGCCCTTGGCGCGGCCGATGCCGCTGACCACCGAGGAGCTGCTCGCCTTGCCCTCGAAGACCCCGATCGACACCGTCGTCAGGATGAAGATGACGAACGAGGCCACGGTGAGCTTGTGGAGGAGGGTCGTGGCGCCGCGGGCGCCGAAGGCGGTCTGGGTGCTG
>JAXDLD010000700.1:0-2744 GCA_034666805.1 Acidobacteriota bacterium | reverse complement strand
CAGTAGAGACGGGATTCGGCTCCAGCCCGGCTTGACACGCGGCACCCTTTGTGACCACAATGACCACAAGAGGTGGGCCGTGATGAAAACCATTGGAGCCAGGGAGCTCAAAATGAGACTGGGAAGCTACCTTCGACAGGTGCAGGAAGGGACGACGATCGTGGTGACCGAGAGGGGACGGCCGGTGGCCGAGCTGCGACCGGTGCCGGTCGGCAAGAATGAGGAGGAAGCGCGGCTCGACGAGCTGGCGGCCCTGGGGGTCCTCCAGCGCGGGACGGGCGCTCTCGTCCCCTTCGTACCCGTCCGGCTCGGTGGCCGGCCGCTCACGGATACCCTCCTCGACGAGCGGGAGGACCGCCTTTGATCCGCTACTTCGATGCCAGCGCCCTGGTCAAGCGATATGTCGACGAGCCCGAGGGCGAGGAGGTCGAGCGGCTCTTAGCGGACGCCATCCCCGCGACCAGCCGGCTCTCGGAGGTCGAGATCGCCTCGGCTCTCATCCGCCGCTGGCGGGAGGGGGACCTCTCGGCGGCGGAGCGCGACCGGGCGCTCGCCGCTCTCGCCGCCGACCTGGCGGTCATGAACGTCGTCGAGCTGGCGCCCGAGGTCTCGGCCCTGGCGATCCGGCTCCTCGAGCGCCACGTCCTGCGGGCGGGGGACGCCGTGCAGCTCGCCTCCTCCGCCTACCTGCAGAGGAAGGTCGGGCGGACGGTCGAATTCCTCGCCTTCGACCGCCGGCTCGTCGAGGCGGCGGCGCGGGAGGGGCTCACGCCGGCGTCCCCGTCTCCTTGACGTCCCTCAGCAGGTGGCGGGCGATGATGAGGTGCTGGATCTCGGTCGTCCCCTCGTAGATGCGGAGAGCCCGGACCGAGCGGTAGAGCCGCTCGACCGGGTTCTCCGCCAGGACCCCGCGGCCGCCCAGGATCTGGAGGGCGGAGTCGACGATGCGCTGGGCGGCCTCGGTGGCGAAGGCCTTCGCCATGGCCGCCGCCAGGCTCACCCGGTTCTCTCCAGAGCTTCCCGTGTCACCCTCCCAGGCCGCGCGGTAGACGAGCAGCCGAGCTGCGGCCAAATCGGTCGCCATGACCGCCAGCTTCTCCTGGACGATCTGGAACTCGGCCAAGGTCTTGCCGAACTGGCGGCGCTGGCGGGCGTGGGCGGTGGCCTCGGCCAGAGCCCGGGCAGCCATGCCGCAGGCGGCGGCGGCGACGGTTGGGCGCAGCCGGTCCAGGGTCCGCATCCCGAGCTTGAAGCCCTCCCCCTCGGGACCGACGAGGCTCTCCTCCGGCACCCGACAGCCGGCGAACCCGATCTCGCCCAGGGGGTGCGGCGAGGAGAGAACCTGGGGCCCGAGGAAGGAGAGGCCGGGGGTGCCGGCCTCGACCAGGAAGCAGGAGAGGCCGCGGCTCCTCGCCTCCCGGTCGGTGGCGGCGAAGACGAGGTGGAAGTCGGCGATCCCGGCGTTCGAGATGAAGGTCTTCTGGCCGTCGAGGACGTAGCCGTCCTTCTCCCCCGGGGTCCGAACGGCGACGGTCGCCATCGAGGAGACATCGGAGCCGGCCTCCGGCTCGGTCATGGCGAAGGCGGCCATGGCCTGGCCGCGGGCCACCGCCGGCAGCCAGCGGCTGCGCTGCGCCTCGCTCCCCGCCAGGGTGATCGGCATCGAGCCCAGGCACTGGAGGGCGAAGACGGCGTCGGCCAGGGGCGAGGCCGCGGCCAGGGCCTCGCGAATCAGGCAGCAGGCCCGGAGATCGGGCTCCGGCCAGTGCCCGCCCCAGGCCTCGGGGACGGCGTAGCCCAGCCACCCCTCCTCGCCGAGGAGGGCGAGGAGCCAGCGCGCCTGCTCGCGCGCCCCGGGGTCGCCCGCGGGCGCCGGGAGCGGCGCCACGCGCTCGGCGGCGAAGCGTGCGACCTCCCCGGCGAGGGCGACGTGGCGCTCGTCCAGGAAGGCGCGGACGGTCGAGGTGTCGGGCAGGGCGCTCACCGGAAGCGGGGCTCGCGCTTGTCCCGGAAGGCCTCGTAAGCCTCGCGGAAGTTGGGGTCGAGCATGCAGGCCGCCTGGATCTCGACCTCGGCCGCGAGCGCCGACTCGACGTCCATGGCCGCCTCGCGCTGGACGAGCTTCTTGGTCACCTCCATGCCGAAGGAGGGCCCCCGGGCCAGGCGCTCCGCGAGGGCCCGCGCCGCGGCCGGAAGCTCCTCGTGCGGCACCACCCGGTTGTAGAGCCCGATCCGCTCCGCCTCGCGCGCCTCGACGAAGTCGCCCAAGAGGAGAAGCTCCATAGCCCGGCCGAGCCCGACCAGGCGCGGCAGGAGCCAGGAGGCGCCCATGTCGGCCCCGGAGAGGCCGACTTTGGTGAAGAGGAAGGCGATCTTCGCCTTCTCGGAGGCGATCCGCAGGTCGCAGGCGCTGGCGATGACCGCCCCGGCCCCGGCGACCAGGCCGTTCAGGGCGCCCACCACTGGCCGCCGGCAGCGCAGGATGGCGAGGACGAGCGCCCCGGTCACCCGGGTGAAGTCGAGCAGGCCCTGGTAGTCGCGGGTGAAGAGGGCACCGATGATGTCCTCGACGTCGCCGCCCGAGCAGAAGGCTCGGCCGCTGCCGGTCAAGAGGAGCTCCATGGCCCGGCCGAGCCCGACCAGGCGGGGCAGGAGCCAGGAGGCGCCCATGTCGGCCCCCGAGAGCCCGACCTTGGTAAAGAGGAAGGCGATCTTCGCCTTTTCGGAGGCGATCCGCAGGTCGC
>JAXDLD010000699.1:0-14836 GCA_034666805.1 Acidobacteriota bacterium | reverse complement strand
GTCGCCCATGCCGCCGCGCATCTTCCAGAACAGCGCTCCCCGATAGGTGAAGAACATCCGCAGGGCCCCGCGGACGGCCTGGCCGGCGGAGGTGCGCGGCCGGCGGAGGTCGCCGTCCTCATACGAGAAGGAGAGATTGTAGGCGAGCCCGCGGACGAACGAGGAGTCGAGCGTCGCGCGCGACGCGCCGTTGGCTGCCAGCCAGTCCCGGTAGTCGTAGTCGTCGATCGCGTCGAAGCCGCGCGGATCGGTCAGCAGGCCGTGGCGGACGATACCGCGCATCACCGTCAGCAGGAGGTCGGCGAGGATCCAGATCCGGCGCACCTCCGGGTCGTCCCCGGTCATTCCCTCGAGCAGCCAGATGGCGCTCCGGCCGAGGCCCTCCAGGGGGAGGTCCAGGAGACCCTCGGCGCCGCGCCGCGGCGGGAACCGGAGCCAGAGGTCGAGCAGCGTCTCCAGGCCGCGCAGCCCCTCGACGAGGCCGGCCAGGGTGGCCAGCCGGCCGTAGCGGAGGAGGCGCCCGAGCTCGGCGAGGATCGCGGCCGGCGAGGTGAGAGAGCTCCAGCGCGGGCCGGCCTCCGGTCGCGCCGTTTCCGGCTCCGAGGTCGGCTTGCGTACCGATTGGAAGAGGACCAGGAGGAGCCGGGCCGAGCGCAGGAGATAGCCGCCGACCGTGAACGGGTTCGCCGCGGTGAGCGGGTCGCCCGGCAGCCCCGGCATGGGAGAGAAGCTCGCCGTCCAGGTCCACCACCGGTCCTCGCCCGCCGCCTCCGCCAGGCCGACCTCGGGAGCCGGGAAGAAGGCATCCTGCCAGGTGGCGATCCGGCAGGCCGTGGGATCCCGGTCGAGCTCGGCATAACACTCGCGCAGGATGCGGAAGGCGTTCTCGTAGAAGCCCATCCAGACGTGGAGGCCGTGCTCCTCCACCCGGTCGGCGGGCCCCCTGCCGGAGGCCCCCTTGCCGCCGAGCCGCCAGCCCTGCTGGTAGACGGTGACGCGGTAGCGGCCCCGGTGCTCGGGCCGGGTGAGCTCGAAAGCGGCGGTCATGCCGGCGCAGCCGCCGCCGACGATGACGACCTCGATCGGCCGCCGTTCGCTCAAGGCTCTCCCATGTCCCGGTACCTCTTCCGGACGGACGTTTTTCTTGACTTTCAGTGTGACTCTGTTACGTTACTGGAATTCAACCCACCTGTCCATAGAATCCGGGGAAGAGACTCCGGAGAAGGAGCCGCATGGCGACGTACGGCGAGTACATCGAGAGGTATTGCGACATGCAGATGGCGCCTCCCTACAGTTTCCAGGGGGTCGACATCTGGAGCTTCCCGCTGTTGGCGGACCTCGGCAAGGTGCAGGCGCTCGTCGACAAGTATTTGGGTCCTTTCCAGGGCCAGGGCCAGACCTTCGCGCTCATCCCCGGGGCGGCTCCCAGCCAGCGCCAGCGCACCCTCGTCTACATGATGGTGCTCGACTATGCCCGGATGCGCTGCATGGACGGCACGCTGCCTGGATACTTGAGCCAGAAGGAGTTCCTCTTCGGGATCGTGGTCCAGCGGACGAGGTCCAATTCCGGGGGCGGGCCGCTCGCCGACCTCGCCTTCTTCTCGCCCACGATCTTCGTCGACAATCCCAGCTCCTCGATCTGCGGCAACACGGTGCTCGGCTACCCGAAGCAGCTCGCCTGGTTTCAGCTGCCCGAGAGGAATCCCTATCCGATCCAGATCGAGACCCAGGTTTTCGTCGACGACGATCCGGACACCGGCCAGAGCCTGCAGCTCATCGCCAACATCAAGGACGCGATGTCCCTGATCCCGGGAGCCAAGGCCCTCAAAAGCCTTTTCCCCTTCGGCGACATCGAAAGGCTCTTCGGGCCGAAGGGCGTCTTCCCGCTGGAGTCGGCCTTTTTCGAGCTGTTTCAGAGGCACAACCAGCAGATGTCGTACGACGTCATTCAGCTCAAGCAGTTCCGCAACGCGGAGGATTCCCGGCAGGCGAGCTACAAGGCTCTCGTCACCGGCACGGTGACGATCAAGACCGTGCGCGGAGCCGGGCTGTTGCCACCGGCGATCGTCGATCTCAAGTCCTACGCGAGCCTGAGCATCCCGGCGGAGCTGGGGCTCCAATCCTCCGGTGGGCTGTACCTGCCCCTGTCTCCCTACTGGATCAACTGCGACTTCGAGATGGGCCAGATGACAGAGCTCCCGCTCCTGGGAGCCGGCGGCGGCACCGTGCCCGGGCCCAGGGTGAAAGCCCGGGCACGGTCGCCCCGGAAAAAGGCGTAGCGCCCGGACGGTTGGGCGGGCGGGCCGTGCCGGGCGTCTGCCTCGACGCCGGCGCCCCGCCGGGCTAGAATGCCCGCGCCATCATCATGGAATTCTCTGGAAGACTTGCCGCCTTTCCGCCGGGCGACCTCCTGCAATGGGCGAAGAACGACCGTCGGACCGGGGCCCTGGTCCTTCGCCGGAGCGACCGTGAGAAGCGGGTTTACTTCGCCGCCGGGGAGGTCGTGGGCTGCCTCTCGACCGATCCGGCCGAGTTCTATGGCCAATATCTGCTGCTCAACGGCTACCTCGACCAGGACAAGCTCTTCCAGGCCCTCTCCCACTGCACGGTCAACGGCGGCCGCCTGGGGACGGCGCTCTCCGATCTCGGCATCCTCTCCTCCGAGGTGATCCAGACCACTCTGCGCCAGCAGATCGAGGACCTGGTCTGCGACCTCTTCCTCTGGGAGCGCGGGGTCTTCTACTTCCAGTCGGAGCTGCCGCCGGAGGAGGAGATCCTGCCCGAGCCGATCCACACCGTGGGTCTCGCCATGGAGGGCTCGCGCTGGCTCGACGAGTACCGGCGGATCCGCCGCGTCCTCGTGCATGACAACGTGGTCCTCGCCCGCGGCAAGGTCTGGCCGGGGTCCGACCTGGCGCCCCTGGAGGTGCGGATCACCCAGGCCGTCGACGGCCGGAAGTCGCTCGCCGACCTCTACAAGGAGCTCCGCGGCTCCTACTTCCGCTTTCTCGAAGCGGCCTTCCACCTCTGTGTCCAGAACGTCTTGGACATCGAGGAGCTGGGGGAGGAGTGGGGGAGCGGCACGCACGAGATGTCGGTCTACGACCTCATGCTGGAGCAGGCGACCGAGGAGCAGGTGCTGGTCGCCCGCCGGCACATGGCGGTGCCGCTCGACCTCCTGGAGCGCATCTACCCGATCTGGGTGGGCGAGCCGACCGCCGAGGAGCAGAAGCGGATGCCGGCCAGGGTACGCGACTTCTACGCCCGCTTCGACGGCCGCACCCCCCTGGGTGACGCCTTCTCCGGCGACGCCCGCCTCCGCGGCCGCGAGATGGACCTCCTCCTTCTCCAGCTCCAGAAAGGCCGCCTCGCCCTCCTCCCCCAGCCCGTCGACCGCCTGGAAGCCGATGCCGACACCCGCGGCGAGCCGGCGATCAAGCGCTGGTGGAGAAGGGTGTTCGACGTCGGGGGGTGATATCATCGATCCGTATGTTGAAGACGATCGAAGGGGTTACCGGAGAGGCAAGGTCGCCGAGCGTCCGGAAGAGGTCAGCGAGGAGATTCCGGTCCTCGTGACGTTCCTGGAGCCGCACCGGATCGACCTCCGGGCTCACGGGATCGACGAGGCCCACGCGGCGGAGCTGCGGACCCGGCTCTCGACCTTCGCCACGGACTGGGAGAGCGCGGAGATGGACGCCTATGACGACTACGACACCGCTCGGACCAAGCTGCGGGCGGGGTGACGTCGCCCTCGTACTCTGATTACCCCCCCACCCCCGGCTGCCGTCTCCACCGCCGGTGCATCCACACCCACTGCTCCGGATGCCGCCGTACCTGCTCCTCGATCGCCCGGGTCATCATCGCCGTCGCCTCCCGCGGGTCTTCCGGCAGGTCCAGCGCGGGGTGGATGCGGATCCGGTGGGAGCCGTCGGGGAGCCTTTCGACGAAGGTGGGGATGACGTCCGTTCTTTGGCGGAGCGCGATCTTCGCCGCTCCCACCGGAGTGAAGGCCGGGCGGTCGAAGAAGGGGACCCAGACGCCGTCGACCTTGGTGTCCTGATCGATCAGCATCCCGAGCGCCCCGCCGCGGCGGAGGATGCCCAGGATCTGGCGGGCGGCGGCGCCGCTGCCGCGCTCGATCGTGGCGGTGCCGAAGCGGTCGCGGAGACCGGCGAGCATCCCCTGGAGGCGCGGCTCGTCGAGCGAGCGGGCGACGACCGCCATGCCGAGCCCGCGGCAGTTGAGCGCCGCCCCCAGGATCTCCCAGTTGCCGCAGTGGCCGGTGACGAGCACCAGCGGCCGGCCGTTCGCCCGCGCCCGCTCCACCTCCTCCCAGCCCTCGACCTCGACGTGCCGGGCGAGATCCGCGCAGTCCTTGTGGAGGAGGTGGAGGCACTCGGCGAGATTCATCCCCTGGTGGCGGAAGCAGTCGCGCCCGAGCGCCCGGCGGGCGCCGGCTGGGAGGTCGGGGAGGGCCAGGGCCAGGTGATCGAGGGTGCGCCGCCGGTCGCGCCGGCCGAGGACCCAGGCGAGCCGGCCGATTCCGCGGCCGACCCGCTGGACCGCGGACCAGGAGAGGCGGCCGAGGAGGGCGGAGAGGGCGCCCACGAGGGGCGGGACGAGCGGCTCGAGGCTTGCGGTCCAGCGCCGAGGCCGCCGACGGGGCCGGGAGCGAGCGGGGACCGCTCTCACGGGATCGCTCTCACGTAAAGAAGGGGGCCACGACCCGGTCCCAGTCGCCGCGCGCCCGGAGCACGACCTCGATCATCTCGCGCACCACCCCGCGCCCCCCGGCCAGCGTCAGCACCCGGTCGACCCGGTCGAGCACTTCGGGGATGGCGTCGGCCGGGGCGAAGGAGAGGCCGCAGCGGGAGATGACCGGCAGGTCGACGAGGTCATCCCCCATGTAGCCGACCCGGTCCGCGGCGACGCCGTTCCGATCGAGGAAGTGGAGGAAGGCCGGCCCCTTCTCCGGGCGGTCCATGAGGAGGGTGTCGAGCCCGAGCTCCTTCGCGCGATTGGCGAGCGCTTTGCTCTCGCGGCCGGTCAGGATACCGACCTTCAAGCCCGCCCGCTGGGCGAGCTTCAACCCCAGGCCGTCCCGCACCTCGAAGGCCTTCAACTGCTCGCCGTCCGGGCCGTAGTAGAGCCGGCCGTCGGTCATCACGCCGTCGACGTCGAAGAGGAGCCAGGAGAGCCGCGCCGCGCGGTGAGCAAGCTGGTCTTGGGTTAATTCCGGCATCTAGAACAGCTCCAATCCCCAGAGGTCGTGGATGTGGACCACCCCCACCAGGCGGTCGTCCGCGCAGACGAAGAGCGAGGTGATGCGGTTCTCCTCCATGACTTTCAAAGCCGCCGCCGCGAGCTCACTCGCGGAGATCGTCCGCGGGCCGGGCCGCATGCACTCCCCGGCGGTTTTCTTCAAGATTTCCTCGTCGGCGGCGAGGAGCCGGCGGAGGTCGCCGTCCGAGATGCAACCGAGGAGGCGGCCTGGGCCGTCGGTTACCGCGGTGATCCCCAGCCCCTTCTTCGACATCTCGTAGATCGCCTCGCGCATCGAGGCGCCGGCCTCGACCCGGGGGAGGGCGTCCCGCGCATGCATGAGCTGCTCGACCTTCAGCAGCCGCTTGCCGAGTTGGCCGGCGGGGTGGAGGAGGGCGAAGTCCTCGCTGGTGAAGCCGCGTGCCTCCAAGAGGGCCATTGCGAGGGCGTCACCCAGGGCGAGAGTGGCGGTCGTCGAGGCGGTGGGCGCCAAGTTCAGGGGGCAGGCCTCGCGGTCGATCGCCACCGGCAGGTGGAGGTCGGCATGGCGGGCGAGCGGGCTCCCCGGGTTGGCGGTCATCACCACCAGGGGGACCCCCAGCCGCTTCAGGGTCTCGACCAGGCGGAGCAGCTCCTCGGTCGAACCCGAGTAGGAGGCGGCCAGGACCACGTCCCCCGGCACGATCATTCCGAGATCGCCGTGCACCGCCTCGGCGGGGTGGAGGAAGAGGGCCGGAGTGCCGGTCGAGGAGAGAGTGGCGGCCACCTTCTTCATGATCAGGCCGCTTTTCCCCATCCCCGAGCAGACCACCCGGCCGGCGCAGGCCCGGAGGAGGGCGACCGCGCGGTCGAAGCGCTCGTCCAACTGCGGCAGAAGACCGCGGATCGCCGCCGCTTCGGTTTCCAGGACCTCGGCGGCGACCTCACGAGGCGCGCGGGGGGTAGGGATGGGTGCCAGGCGAGCGCTCATGAGCCCTCACCCCCCGGCCCCCTCTCCCGGCCCGCCCCCCCATTCCCCCGGGAGAGGGGGAGAGAAGAGAGGGAATCTGAGTCTTCTGCCCTGCCGGACTCCCCTCTCCCGGCGGTGCGGGTGGGAGGGCTGGGAGAGGGGCTGGGGGTGAGGGCTTTCCGCACCACCAGGAGCTCCGCCAGCAACTCCTCCGCCCGCGCCGGGTCGAGCTGCACGGCGGCGTCCGAGAGGGCATGATCGGGATCGGGGTGGACCTCCAGGAAGATCCCGTCCGCCCCGGCGGCCACGGCGGCCCGGGCGAGCGGCTCGGCGTAGCGCCTGGCCCCGCCGCTCTCCTCCGCCCCCGCGCCCGGGAGCTGGAGCGAGTGGGTGACGTCATAGATCACGGCGATCCCGTCCTCGTGCATGCGCTCGAAGCCGCGCATGTCGACCACCAGGTCGTGGTAGCCGAAGGAGCAGCCGCGCTCGGTGACCGTCACCCGGACGTTCCCCGTGCTGCGCGCCTTCTCGACCACCCGGCGCATGTCGTCCGGGGCCATGAACTGCCCCTTCTTGATGTTGACGGCCCGGCCGGTCGCGGCGGCGGCGAGCACGAGGTCGGTCTGGCGACAGAGGAAGGCGGGGATCTGGAGGACGTCGCAGACCTCGGCCGCCGGCCCGCACTGGGAGGGCTCGTGGACGTCGGTGAGGACCGGGAGCCCGGTCTCCTCCCGCACCCGCCGGAGCGCCCGCAGCCCGGCTTCCAGTCCGGGGCCGCGGAAACTCTTGATCGAGCTCCGGTTCGCCTTGTCGAAAGAGGACTTGAAGATCAGCCGGATGCCGAGACGCTCGGCCATGGCGGCCAGGGTGCGGGCGGTCGCCAGCACCAGCTCCTCGCTCTCGACGACGCAGGGCCCGGCGATGACCGGAAAGGCCTCGCCGCCGCCGATCGTGATCCCGGGCGCCAACTCGACCGGCACGACCGGAGAGCTCGCCATCAACCCTCCGCCTGCAGCTCGGCCGGTTCCAGCTCGGCATCATGAGCCACCCGGGCGATCTCCGGGCTCGGCTCGCCCACCGGAATCGAGAGCCCGGTCGGCTCGGCGGGTGTCCGCTCCTGGCGTTCCCCGCGGTCCCGCTCGTGCTTGTGGGCCAGGGCGGCGGCGATGTAGGAGACGAAGAGCGGGTGCGGCTCGGTCGGCTTCGACTTGTACTCGGGGTGGAACTGGCAGCCGAGGTACCAGGGGTGATCGGGGATCTCGACCATCTCGACGAACTTGCCGTCCGGAGAGAGCCCGGAGATCACGAGGCCGTGCTCGATCAGGGCCGGCAGGTACTTCTGGTTCACTTCATAGCGGTGGCGGTGGCGCTCGCTGATCTCGGGCACCCCGTAGATCCGGCGGGCGAGGGTCCCCTCCTTCAAGCGGCAGGGGTAGGCCCCGAGCCGCATGGTGCCGCCCAGCTCCTCTACCCCTAAGAGGTCGCGCAGCTTGTAGATCACCGCGTGGTCGGTGTCGGGATCGAACTCCGAGGAGGTGGCGTCCTTGATCCCGCAGACGTTCCGGGCGAACTCGATCACCATGCACTGCATCCCCAGGCAGATGCCGAAGAACGGCACCTTGTGCTCGCGGGCGTAGCGGATGGCCCGCACCTTCCCCTCGGTCCCCCGCGGCCCGAAGCCGATCGGCACGAGGAGGGCGTCGACCTCGAAGATCTCCCGCGGCCAGCTCCCCCCCTCGACCCCCTCCGACGGCACGTAGACCAGCTCGACCGCGCAGTCGTTGGCGATGCCGCCGTGGAGGAGGGCCTCGTTCAGGCTCTTGTAGGCGTCGGGGAACTCCACGTACTTGCCGACGATCCCCACCCGCACCTTGTGATGAGGGTTCTTGACCCGGGCGACCAGGCTCTCCCAGCGGGTCAAGTCGCGGTCGTAGTGCGGCAGGTTCAAGAGCTCCAGGAGGATGTCGTCCAGCCCCTCCCGGCAGAACATCAGGGGGACCTCGTAGATGGTCGAGACGTCGCGCGCCGCGATCACCTGCCGCGGCTCCAGGTTGCAGAAGAGGGCGATCTTCCGCTTCATATCGTCCGGCAGCGCGCGGTCGCAGCGGCAGAGCAGGAGGTCGGCCGAGATGCCGATCTCGCGCAGCTCGCGGACCGAGTGCTGGGTGGGCTTGGTTTTGAGCTCGTCGGCGGCGGCGATGTAGGGAACGAGCGTCAAGTGGATGTTGACGGCGTTGCCGCGTCCCAGCTCCTGGCGGAACTGGCGGATGGCTTCCAGGAACGGCAGCGACTCGATGTCGCCCACCGTGCCGCCGATCTCGACGATGACGACGTCGTAGTCGTCGGTCACCCGGCGCATGGCCTCCTTGATCTCGTCGGTGATGTGGGGGATGACCTGGACCGTCTTCCCCAGGTAGTCGCCGCGGCGCTCCTTGTTGATCACCGACTCGTAGATCTTCCCCGTCGTGTAGTTGTGGCGCTTGCTCGTCAGGGTATGGGTGAAGCGCTCGTAGTGACCGAGGTCGAGATCGGTCTCGGCGCCGTCGTCGGTGACGAAGACCTCCCCGTGCTGGTAGGGGGACATGGTGCCCGGATCGACGTTGACGTAGGGGTCGAACTTCATCAGGGTGACGGAGAAGCCGCGCGCCTCCAGGATCGCGCCGACGGAGGAGGCAGCCACTCCCTTGCCGAGGGAGGACACCACTCCGCCGGTGATGAAGATGAACTTGGTCGCCATGTTCGGTCTCCTCCGTTCGGGTTGCTAGTCGTCGTCCCGCGCTGCTCGCGAGGCGAGCAGCCGCTCGACCCGCGCGAGGTCCTCCGGGGTGTCGACCCCGGGCGAAGCCTGGCGGGCGAAGAGGACGCGGATCCGGATGCCGTTTTCGAGCGCCCGCAGCTGTTCGAGCGACTCGCTGATCTCCAAGGGGGTGGGGGGGAGGCTGGCCAGCCGCAGGAGGGCCTGCCTCTGGTAGCCGTAGATCCCGAGATGTTTGAGCGGCGCGGCACCCCCCGGCTGCCGGGCATAGGGTATCTCAGATCGGCTGAAGTAGAGGGCGTAGCCTCTGCGGTCGAGGACGACCTTGACCGCGTTGGGGTTCCCCGCGTCCTCCGGGGCCGCCGGGGCGGCCAAGGTGACGACCTCGTCTTCCGGGTGCTCCGCGAGATGCCGGGCGAGGGCCGACACCGCCTCCGGATCGACGAGCGGCTCGTCCCCCTGGACGTTGACGACGGCCCGGGCCTCCCAGGCGCGGGCGGCGTGAGCGATACGGTCGGTGCCGCTCGCGCACTCCGCGGGGGTCATTTCGACCTCGCCACCGAAACGAGTGACCGCCTCGGCGATCCGGGGATCGTCGGTCACCACCACCACCCGGTCGAGCCCCCGCGCCGCCGCCACCCGCCGGTAAACGTGCTCGATCATCGGCCGTCCGGCGATCGAGAGGAGTGGCTTGCCAGGCAGACGGGTCGAGGCGTAGCGCGCCGGTATGGCGCCAATGATCCCAACGCCGCCCATCATTTCGGAGGGGTGCACGGCCTAATGTAAGGCGGCGGGCGCGGGGGTGTCAACCGGGCCTGGCCGGGTGATGCTAGATTCTCCCGGTGCTCCACCTCCTCCGTTCCCCGGCCTTCCGGCGGACGGCCCTCTGGGTCCTCGCCGTCTTCGCGCTCGCTCTCGGCACCCGTGCCGTGCGGGCGGTGCGGGCGCGGGGGAGCCTCCCCACCGGGTCCGCGGAGTGGATCTGGACCCCGCTCGCGCGGAACGAGAGCTCGCCCGTCGCCTTCTGCCTCGTGCGCGACTTCGACCTCGATCCTCCCCCCGTGCACGGCCGGCTGCTCGTCGCGGCGGACGAGGAGTACGTCCTCTACTTGAACGGCCGGCGGATCGGCTCCGGGCGGTATTCCGCGGCGGCAGCCGGCCGGCGGGGGACCCTCCTCGACAGCTACGAGGTCGGGGACGAGCTGACGCCGGGGGGCAACCGGCTGCTCGCCGAGGTGCGGAGCGGGCGCGGCACCGGCGGCTTCCTCCTCGCCCTGGTCGAGGGGCTGAGCGGCCGGCCCCTCCTCGGCACCGACCTACGCTGGCGGGTCTACCGCCGCGACCACCCCTTCCTCCTCCGCGGCCTCGTGCCGCTCTCCCCCAAGCTCATCCTGGGGACCGGCGAGGACGTCTCCTCCTGGGGCCTGCCGCCCATGGGCCGCTGGGGCGTCCCCGCTGCCGGTCCGGGGCGGCCGCTCTTTGCGGACCTCGTGGGGGACCGCGCTCCCTTGACCGCCCGCCGCACGGTCCTCTCTGACCCTCCAGCCCCCGGCCTCCCGCCCGTGCCGCGCACCCTCTTCGACTTCGGTCGTCTGGTCACCGGCTATCTCCACCTGGAAGTAAAGCCCGACGAGGTCCAGCGGGCGGGCCTGCTCTACACGAGGGTGGAAGGAGTGCCGGAGATCTCGGCGGTCCGGCCGGACGGGGCGGTGATCACCATTCCCGCGAGGCACGGCTGGGAGGACGCCTGCCCGCGGCGGTTCCGCTACGCGCTGGTCGTGGGGCTCGATCCGATCGCCGCCCGGGTCCAGCCGGTGGACGAGGGCGCCGCGGCGGCGCTCCTCGCCCCCGCGGCGCCGACGCCGCTGGCCTCGCGTCCGGCCGGGGTGCTGGGGCTCGTGCCGCCGCCCCTACGAACGCCGGTTGAGAACGAAGTCTGGCGCGAATTCCAGCGCGTCCCGGGCGTCGCCGGGCGGGAAGATCTCTAGCTCCTGCTTGGCCTGGTTGGCGTAGCCCTGGGCGAGCTCGGCGACCTCCTCGAGCGTCCCCTCGGCCCGCACGAGATCCAGGATCTCCGCCGACGAGACCCGGCCGAAGCTCCGGTCTTCGAGAACCGTCTCGATGAGCTGCCTCCGGGCGGCGTCCACCCGCGGGAGAAGGAGGATGAGGGGGAGGGTGAGCTTGCCCTCCTTGAGGTCGGAGAGCACGGGCTTCCCGATCTCCGACTCCCGGGCCGTGAAGTCGAGCAGGTCGTCGACGAGCTGGAAGCAGATCCCTAAGGCGCGGCCGTAGCGGTGGAGCACCTGGCCCGCGTCCTGGCGGATGGGCGGGATCAGGCTGGGGATCGAGGCGGCGGCAGCGAAGAGGTGGGCCGTCTTCCTCTCGACGATCTCGAAGTACTCCTCGACCGTCAAGTCGATCGCCCCCAGCCGCTCGAAGGCGAGAAGCTCCCCCTCGGTCATCCGGAGAGTCGCCGCGCACAGCCGCTGCACGACCTCCAGGTGGCCGTGGGAGAGCGCCATCTGCATCGCCGTCGTATAGATCCAGTCGCCCAGGAGCACCGTCAGGTTGTTGCCCCAGAGCCGGTTCAAGGTCGCCTGGCCACGGCGGAGAGCGGCGTGGTCGATGATGTCGTCGTGGATCAGGGTCGCCGTGTGGATGAGCTCGACCACCGCGGCATAGGTGACCTCCTCGTCGCCGTCGTGCCCGAGGAGCCGGGCGGCGAGGAGGAGGAGGGCGGGCCGGACCCGCTTGCCGCCCCCCTGCGAGATGTAGGCGCCCGCCTTGTGGATGAACGGCACGTCCGAGTCGAGGTGCTGCTGGAGCTGCGCCTCGACGGCCACCAGCTTGTCCGCCACCAGCTCCAGGAAGCGGCTGGGAGCGTAGGAGCGGGTCGGGTCGATCAGATGAGGGTTCTGGGCCAAAATGGGGCCTCGCGGGTGGCGCATCCTGGGGTTAGAACGGCTTGACCGGGGCGAAGTGTACGACTTCTCGTAGCTTCCCGCTCTCGAAACGGTACATCGCGCCGCTCTCGAAGTAATACCAGGAGACCTCCTCGCGGTCCGGGTAGCGGACCTTCTTGATCTGGTCGGGGTCGCCCATGTCCTGGTAGACCTTGCGCAGGTCGTCGCTCGTCAGCTCGGCGAGGAACTTGCGCACCCGGTCGATCAGGGCCGCGTTCTCGACCACCAGGGCCGGCACCGCCGGGGTCCCCTTCTGAAGGAGCTGGGTGACGTCCTGCTTCGCCAGCACCTCCGTGTGCTCCTCGCGCCCCTCCCGCACCGGCAGCCCGACCTGGACCTCGAAGCGGTTGTAGTAGTTGTCCCACGGCCAGTCGATCGCGTACTCGCCCTTGGGTCCGGTCGTCGCGGCCACCCGGCGGGGGTCCTTGTCGCTGCTCTTCAACTGCCGCAGGTTGAAGTAGCTCCGCGAGGCCACGAGCGTCACCTGGACGTTCGGCAGCGGAGTGCCCCGGGAGTCGGTGACGACGCCGGTCAGGCGCACCCGCTCCCCCTGGCTATAGGGGTCCGAGTCCGCCCGTGCCGCTGCCGGCGGCAGGACCAGGCAGAGGGCGAGCACCAGGAGGGCGAGGCCGGCTGAGGCAAGGAGGGGACCGCGGTGGGGTGGGCTCGGCATGGTGTTTCTCACGAGCGGTAGTTCGTAAAGGTCAGGGGGACGTCCAGGTCCAGCTCCTTCAACATGGCGATGACGAGTTGGAGGTCGTCCCGGTTCTTGCCCGAGACCCGCACGGTGTCCCCCTGGATGGCGGCCTGGACCTTGAGCTTCCGCGACTTGATCTCGGCCACCAGCTTCTTCGAGGTCTCGATGGGGATGCCCTGCTGCAGGGTGATCTTCTGCCGCACCCGGCCGCCGCTCGCCGGCTCGATCTTGCCGTAGCGCAAGGACTTCAAGTTGATGCCGCGCCGCACGAGCTTGGTTTTGAGGACGTCCAGGGCCTGGTCGAGGGAGTACTCGTCGGCGGCGCCGGCGGTCATCTCCTCGCCGGTGAGCTCGAGCTCGGCCCCCGCCTTCTTCAAGTCGTAGCGGTTGGCGACTTCCTTCTCCGCCTGGGAGACGGCGTTCCGGACCTCCTGGAGGTCGACGGTCGAGACGATGTCGAAGGAGTTGTTGTCTTGGGCCATGGGAGTACCGCCATTATACGAAAGGGGGCGCGAGCGCCCAAAAAGAGAGACCGGGGCGCGAGCCCCTTAGAGATTCCCCTAATGCTCCTCCCACTTGATGCCGCCGGGCGGGGAGAACTGCCCCTGGCGGGGGAGGCCGCGGTAGCTCTTGATCTCGAAGCGGGTCAAGTTGCCCTCGCGGTCGTGGTAAGAGACCCCGACCAGGTGCTCCCGGGCCGGATCGACCACCAGGGTGGCGTCGGCCAGCTCGGCGAGCTTCTCCTTCGGGGTCAAGGCGACCTCGATCCGCCCGTCCGGGCCGGCCTTGGCGGTCGCCCGGTAGCGGTTCTTCAAGTCGTCCACCCCGAGGAGGAGGAGGTCGAGTCCCGGCTCCTTCTGGCGGTCGACGGCATAGCGCCGACCGGTCTTGTCCTCGGCGTTCCAGGCATGGGCGGTGGCGCCGCAGAGGAGAAAGCTCTTGGGATAGGGGTCCTGGTAGTCCCAGCGCAGGCAGTCGGGGAGCGCCAGGGCGAGCCGGCCCTTCTCGCTCTCGCCCGAGGTGAAGCCGGCCGGGATGTAGACCTGCGAGAACTCCGCCCCCGTGGGCCCCCCGGCGACGAGGCTCCGGCGCACGTCCTGGAGCACCGCCCAGGGGTCCGGCGCGGCGGCAGGCGCCTGCGCCCGCCCGAGAGCCGGCAGGGCGAGGATGGCGAGCGCCAGGATCGGGGCGACCTTACGACCTATCAATGCACCCATGGCACTACCTCCATGGAGAGAGTTTGGGAGCCGCCGGAACGGTCCTTCCAGGTGCCCTTTTGGCAGCCCGAAGGACCCCACGACCGGCAGGCCCTGAGTGTCTACCCTCAACGCTGCAAGGGGGATGCCGAGCCCGGGTCCTTGTCGGCCCGCTGAAGTGTCGCTCACGGGCGCAGCCGAGGCGATAGACTCCTCCAGACTCCCTCTGGAGACGATTCGGGGGTCTCCAAACGCGTTCCGGGGCTTCCTAAAGACCGCTCGGGCCTCCCGAACCCGGCCTCGGAGGTCTCCAAGCGAGGTTGGAGCGTCGTAAAACCTGGTAGGGAGGTCTCCAAGGCTCAACGGAAGCTCGCCAAAGGTCCGTGAAACGTCTCTAAACTAGTTTCGGGTCCTGCGAAAACTGTTTAGCGTGCCCGTACTTCAGTTTAGCCAGGGGCCTTCGGAGTTTTGCGGCCGTGCGTTTCAGTTGATCCAACGGCAAAAGTAGTTTTGAGGCCGCTCATTTCAGTTTATCGACGGCCTGAGCGAGTTTTGAGGCCGCCCATTTTAGCTTATCCACGGGCATTTGGAGTTCAGGGAGACTTTTTCCGAGTTTGGAGAGGTTTTGGCCCGGCTTTTAAGTTTCCGCTCCTCCATCCCGGCATCGGAGGCCTTGGCTCCCCGCTCCACGGCCACCGGCCTTGACAGCCCCCTCCAGCCCGAATAATGTCAAGAAAACTCGGGTCTTCTGCCCTGTCCAACCGCTGTCCACCGGAGGTGAGGCTGTCATGACCGCATCCGTCCGCTACGCCACGACGAGACCTCTCTCCGGGGAGCAGCGCGCGGCCCTCCGCGAATTCGTCGCCCAGGAGGTGGATGGCTACGAGTGGTGGGCCGGCCCTCTCGCCTTGGCCGACGACCCCGAGCGCCCCGGCCACCTCGCCGGCACGACCCAGCTCTTCGTCCTCCTCCCCGAGCCGGCGGTGGACAGCTTCATGGCGAGCACCGACCTGG
>JAXDLD010000698.1:0-5169 GCA_034666805.1 Acidobacteriota bacterium | reverse complement strand
GCCGATCCCGGCCCTGAGGTCCGGCCCCTTGGTCTCCTGCTCTCCGCTCATCGTCTCCTCCCGGGGTCTTTGTCCGATCTTCATCATCCTATGGGGAGCGGGGACATACAATGGCCTCTATGTTTCCGGCCCTGTTGTGTCTTGCCCTGCCGATTCTCGCCCAGATCCCACCCGTCGCGGCCCCCCCGGCCGCCGCGGCTTCCAATACCCTGCCCGCCCGCCAGGTCGACCTCGCCGTCGAGGTGCGCGACAAGAAGGGCGGCCCGCTCAAGCCGCCGGCCGCCGCCGACCTGACGGTCCTCGAGGACGGCGAGCCGCGCCGGGTGATCTCCTTCGAGCCGCTCGGGCAGGCCCCTTGGCGCTTCGTGGTCTATGTCGACCGGGTGCTTTCGAGCTCCCGCACCCTGCGCACCGCCTTGGCCGCCCTGACCGCCCACAGCGCCGAGCTCGCCGCCCTGGGCACGGTCGAGGTGGTGCTCGCCGAGCCGGAACCCTTGACGATCCTCCCCGCGACCCGCGACCCCTACGCCATCGAGGAGACCCTGGGCCGGCTGGCCTACGCCGGCCAGGGGCTGGACGGCGTGCGCTCGGTCCGCCGCCGCTTCCGCGATCAATCCGCCGGGGTCGCCGCCGCCGACCCCGCCCATCCAATCGATCCCGCCCACCTCGCCCTCGCGGAGACCCCGGCGGGGGCGGCCGAGGAGGCGGCGGAGGAGGAGGTCCGGCTCGTCCGCCGGCAGGCCGACAACCTGGCGGCCTGGCTCGCCGCCGCCCCGTCAAAAGACGCCAATGCCGCCAATACCGCCGACCGGCCGCGCGCTCTGCTCTACGTGGCGGACGGCTGGGACCGCGACCCGCGGGAGTTCTACCGCCCGCTGCGCAAGGCGAGCCCCGCCCCGCCGGGGAGCGCCGGAGCGGCCGACCCCCTCGCCCCCTTCACCCTGGAGACCGATGCCCCGGCCCTGGCGCGGACGGCCGCCGCCCTCGGCTGGACCGTTTTGCCGATCGCCGTCGACGACACCCCGCTGCCCGACTTGAAGCGCCTGCGGCTGGGCCGGCCGGCCCAGCCGTCGCCGCGGGCGGGGATCACCCTTCCGGAGCACGACCGCGACCGCGAGCTCGAAAAGCAGATCGCGGAGAAGAACCGCGAGGCCCCCCTCCTGCTCCATCCCCTCGACCCCTTGAAGGAGATGGCCGAGGCGAGCGGGGGAGAGCTGCTGGAGAGCGCCCTCGCCCTGCCCGACGCCATCGCCCGCCTGCGCGGCCGCTTCCTCCTGCGCTACGCGGCTCCGCCTTTGACCGACGGCCGCGCCCGCGCGGTCGTCGTGCGGGCGGCCTCGCCCGACCTCACCCTGCGCACCCGGCAGCTCGCGGAGTCCGGCACCCCCGCCGAGGTGGCCGCCCTCTACGCCCGGCGGCTCCTCGAAGGCGAGCTGGGGCGGGGCGACCTGCCGGTCTCCGCCGCCCTGCGGATCGAGAACGGCGGGCCGACCGGGCGGCAGGCGCAGGTCGAGGTCCGGCTCGCCCCGGGGACTCTGCCCGCGGGTTCGGTACCGCCGGGCGCCGCGTTCCGCCTGACCGCCGCGGCGCCCGAGGAGACCATCGGCGCCCGCCTCGTCCAGAGGCCGCTCGGCCCCGGCGACGCGACGGGGGACGAAGCCTGGACCTACCGGGTGACCGTGCCGCTGCCGGAGGGGGCCGACCGGCTGGCGGTGGTGGTCGACCTGCCGGCGACCGGCCTCTGGGGGGGCGAGCTGGCCGCCGTGGTCACCGGGGACGAGGCGGCCGAGGCGGCGCCGGGATCGGGGGCCGTTCCGGCGGCATCGGCGGCATCGGCGCCGCTCCTCTCCAGCCCGGAGGTGGTGCGGCTCCTCCAGCCCGGCCGCGAGCCGCTCGCCGGCCGGGTGAAAGTGGCCGCCCGGGTGACCGGCGGGGAGGTGGCGCGGCTCCTCTTCCGGCTCGACGGCCGCGAGGCCGCCACCCGCAAGGGCGCCCCCTGGGAGGCCGAGGTCAACCTCGGCCGGGCGAGCCGGCCGCACACCCTGGAGGTGGTGGCCTACTCCGCCGCCGGGGCGGAGCTCGGCCGCGACTCGCTCCGCCTCAACCGGCCCGGCGAGCGCCCGGGCGGCGCCCACGTCCGCATCCTTCTGCCGGTCTCGAGTAAGGCGTCGGGGGCGGTCGAGGTCGAGGCCGAGGTGCGGGTGCCGGCCGAGCGGCGGATCGAGCGGGTCGAATTCTTCTGGAACGAGGAGCTGGCGGCGACCCTCTACCAGCCGCCCTTCCACCACCGGGTCTTCGTGCCGCCGGGCCGCTCCGGCTACCTGCGGGTGGCCGCGCTCTTAGACGACGGCACGACCGCCGAGGACGCCGTGCCCATGAACACCGCGGGCCCGAGCGAGCGGGTGGACGTCCAGCTCGTGCAGCTCTTCGTCGTCGTCACCGACCGCTCGGGCAAGCCGGTCCGCGGGCTCGGGCGGGGCGACTTCCGGGTCCGCGAGGACGGCCGCGAGCAGGCCCTCGCCGGCTTCGACGACGCCGGGGAGTTCCCCATCACGGTCGGGCTCGCGGTCGACACCTCGGCGAGCATGTTCGTCAAGCTCCCCGGGGTGGTCAAGGCGGCGCAGTCGCTGGTGACCGGCGGCCTGACCCCGAGAGACAGCTCGCTCCTGGTCGGCTTCGACGAGCACCCCCGGCTGGTGATGCGGCCGACCCGCGACCGGCAGGCGGTCGCGACCGCGCTCGCCGCTCTCCGCCCCGACGGCGGCACCGGCCTCTGGGGAGCGGTCGACTTCTCGCTCGCCCAGCTCCAGGGGGTCTCGGGGAGGAAGGCGCTGATCGTCTACTCGGACGGCATCGAGGAGGAGGAGTCCGTCTCCTTCGCGACCTGCCTGCGCCGGGCCCGCGACAGCGGCATCCCGGTCTACCTGATCTTCACCAACGCCGCTGCGGCGCACGAGGGCCGGCTCCTCGGCCGCTTCTACACCAACCGCCTGGAGCGGCTGACCGCGGCGGCCGGCGGCAAGCTCTACTTCGTCGAGCCCGACCAGGACCTGGCGGCGGTCTACGCCGAGATCCTGGCCGAGCTGCGGAGCCAGTACGTCCTCACCTACTACCCGCGCGAGGGCGGCGGCGACGCCTTCCGCGAGGTCAAGGTCGACGTCAAGAAGAGCGGCCTCAAAGCAAGGACGATCAGCGGCTACTACCCGGAGCCCTGATACTCAGCCTCAAAAAGGCAGAACGATCCGCGCCGGGTTGCCCACGGCGGTCTCGGCGGGGATGTGCAGCACGCGGTCTTTGGCGGTGATCACGAGCTGCCAGCGCCCGGGCGGCAGGTCGTCGACGACCACCGGCGAACCACCGAGGAACCACTCCTGCTGCACGGACCGGAAGCGCAGGGAACGGAAGGGCTGGCCCGCGGCGTCGAGGATCTGCAGGCGCGCGTTCCCGCTCTCCGGCGGGGTCACGGTGAGGCTCGTGCGGTCGGGGAGCGCGATTCGGACGGGCGGGCCCGGGACTCCCACCGGCAGGCCGACGGTCCCCCCGGCCGCCGAGCCCACGAGGAGGAGGAAGCTCCCGGCGGGGGCTTGCGAGAGACGCACCCGCCCGCCCTCGCCCACGGGGTAGGTGCCGGAGGTGACCACCTGGCCGGCGGCGTCGAGCAGGGCCGCCTCCACCTGGGCGGGCGGTCCGCCTGTCGGATCGAGCACCGAGAGCTCCAGGCCGGTGGCGGCGTCGAGCCGCAGGTCGAGCCCGGAGAGGCCGGCCTCCGGGATCTCGATCTCCAGGAGGCGGGGGGCATACCCATCCTTGCGCGCCGCGATCCGGTAGCTCCCAGCGGCCATGCCCTCGAAGCGGAAGGTCCCGTCCGGCGCGCTCCTCTGGTCCCCGAGAGGGAAGGCTTGTCCTTCCTTGGAGACCAGGGAGATCACCGCGCCGTCGAGCGGGGCCGAGCTGGCCGCGTCGGTCACCCGGCCGCTCACCTGGCTGGCCGGGAGGTCGACCTCGATCTCCTGATCGCCCCGGATCTGGACGTTTCTCGGGTGCGACGGCCCCTGGAACAGGGCTTCCACGTCGTAGCTCCCCGGCTGCAGTCCCTCCAGCCGAAACGCACCTTTCGCATCGCTCACCGCGACGCCCCCCGCGACCTCGGCCGTGTCGAGCCCCGCCGCGCTTACCTGGACGCCCGGCATGGGCACCCCGCCGCGCAGCACGCGGCCGGAGAGCGTGAAGCCGGCCTGGAACTGGAGGTCGCGCCGGACCTCGGCGCCGGCCGACGGCAGGGTGATCTGGACGACGACCCTCCGCGTGCCCGAGGCGGCCGAGACCGACCAATCACCCGGGGCGAGGTCGGAGAGCCGGTACTCGCCATGGTCGACCCGGCCCTGCCGCCCCTTCCCCTCCGCGCTGCTGGCGAAGATCGAGACCCCGGCCCAGTCCCCTGGGGGCAGTCCGAGGATGCGGCCGGTCACCGCGCCGCCGCGGATCAGCCGCACCTCGAGGTCGCGCACCGGCGCTCCCGCGATCCTGACCTCGGTAGCCGCCGCGCTGGTCCAGCCCTCCTTTTCCGCCATGAGCTCATAGATTCCGCCGCTCACCCCCGTGAAGCGGAAGGCGCCGCCTTCGCCGCTCGCCGCTTCCTGGAGCCCCTCCGCCCGATGGGTGAGTCGGAGGCGAGCCCCGGCGAGGGGAGAGCCGTCGTCGCCGATCACCCGGCCGACGATCTCGAAGCCCTCTCCCAACTCCAGGTCGAGGCGGTTCGACCCCTGCCGGACGTCGAGGTCGCGGACGGCCCGCGCGAAGCCCTCCTTCTCGGCCGCGATCGACTGCGGGCCGGGGGCGACGCCCTCCAGAAGGTAGTTGCCATCCCCATCCGTCTGCGCTCCGGGCGTGGCGTCGAAGGTACCGGCGCCCAGGGGCGGAGCGATCACGCGCACGCTCGCGCCGGCCACGCCAGCCCGGTCCGGCGTGACCACCCGTCCGGTCACGGTCGCCCCGTGCGGCAGGACGATCCGCAGGCCGGAGACACTGCCGCCGGCGGTCACGGCGAGCGGCCCGAGCGCTCCGGGCAGGTGGCCGTCCGCGGAGGCGCGCACGACCGGGTGTCCCGCCGGCACATCGGCGAAGGTGAAACGGCCCTCCTCGTCCGCGACGACCTCGGAGGCGCCCCTG
>JAXDLD010000697.1:0-9769 GCA_034666805.1 Acidobacteriota bacterium | reverse complement strand
GTCGGAATCGGTAATAAGGCGTCGTAAATCGTTTCAAGTCGCCCAAAATCTAAATCAAGAGCCTCGAAATGCAATTCGAGCCATTTTGAGGAGATTCCCCGAGACGCCGGCCGTGTCCCGAGGGGGCGCCGCGGCCGGCGGAGGCGCTTTCTCCTCATTGCAGGCGCCCCTGGAGGCTTTTGCGGGGAGTCTCCTCTCGTCTCATGCCTCGGCCGGCGCTTGGGTTCGCCGCGAGCGCCGGAACAGCCGGTCGCCCAGGCGGCCGAAGATCCGCGACTCGACGACGTCGTCGAACAGGCTGTAGGCGACCGGTGTGCCGCGCGGTAGCCGCGATGCGAGAAGAAGCTCTATACTGTAGCTTTAACGACAAACTAGAATAAGGGGGTCCCGTGAAAAAGAAGGTCAGGAAGCTCACTCTCTCGAAGGAAACTCTCCTCCGGATGGATTCCATGTGGATGGCGGCGGCCGGTGGTGCCACCACCACCATCCCTTGCTCTTACCTCAGTTGTGTCAGCAATTGTGGCGACGTGACGGTGTGCCAATATTGCGGGCCCGACGACACCGGCTACTGCACCAACCCACCCTGGGCCTACTGCTAGGCGAAACGCTAGAGCAACCCGAAAGAACACCTGACGAAAGAAAGCCCTGCCGCGTCGGTCAGGAACACGGCAGAGCCAGGCTCGTCAGGCCTCGACCGGAGCCTCCTCCGGGGGCACCTTCGCTCGCGGCGCCCGCCTGAAGAGCTTGTCGCCGATCCGGCCGAAGATCCGCGCTTCTACGAGATCGTCGAACAAGCTGTAGGCGACCGGGGTGCCGATCAGGGTGAGCAGCAGGGCGAGCGTCTGGCCGCCGATGATCACCGAGCCGATGGCCCGGTTGGTGGCCGCGCCGGTGCCGGAAGAGGCGACGAGCGGGATCATGCCGGCGACGAACGCCATGGTGGTCATGAGGATCGGCCGCAACCGGTCGCGGTTGGCCTCCCGGATCGCCGCCGCCCGCGGCAGACCCTCGGCCCGCAGGTGGATGGTGTGGTCGATCTGCAGGATGCTGTTTTTCTTGACGATGCCGAAGAGCACGAGCACGCCCAGCGCCGAGAAGATGTTGAGCGACTGGTTGAGCACGATCAACGAGAAGAGCGCGAAGGGCACCGTCATGGGGAGGGCGAGGAGGATCGTCGCCGGGTGGAGCCAGCTCTCGAACTGGGCGGCCAGGATCAGGTACATGAAGACGATCGAGAGGAGGAAGGCGAGGCCGAAGTTTTTCGCCGCCTTGCCCTGCTCGCGCGAGCGGCCGGTGAAGCCCGAGGAGTAGGCGGGCGGCATCTTGAGCTCACTCGCGCTCTTCGCCAGCTTGTCGAGCACCGCCTGGGAGGAGAAGCCGGGGAGCATGTTGGCGTAGAGCAGCACCTGCCGCTGGCGGGCGATGCGGTTGATGAGCGACGGCCCGGTGCCGGGGCGGAGCTCGACGACATCGCGGAGAGCCACCGAGCCGCGGACCCCGGAGGGGACCTCGGCCTGGGCGATCCCCTGCGGATCGCGGCGGTAACGCTCGTCGGCCCGCACGTGCACCTCGTACTGCTCGCCGGCCTCCATGTAGGAGGTCACCTCCTGGCCGCCGACCAGGACGTTGACGGTCGAGGCCACGTCCTGCACGTGGACCCCGAGGTCGGCCGCCTTGGCGCGGTCGATGCGGACCCCGAGCTCGGGCTGGCCGACGATCAGGTTGGAGTCGGCGTCGACGACGCCGGGCACCGACTTCAAATCGGCCAGGAGCTTCGCCGAGTACTTGGCGAGCTGGTCTAAATCGGGGCCGCCGACCCAGAACTGGATCTCGGCGTTGTTGCCGCCGCCGATCGCCGACACCGGCGCCACCTGGGTGCGCAGGTTCAAACGCGCGTAGGCCGGCAGCACCTGCTGCCGGATGCGGGCCATGACCGCGAACTGGTCGACCTTGCGCTTGCCGACCGGGACCAGCTTGACGTAGACCGAGGCCAGGTTCTGGGTGCGCTGCGGGTCGTTGGCCACGGTCAAGACGGTCGCTTCGACCTCCGGGTACTGGTGGACCCGCCGGGCGATCGACTCGGCGACCGTCTGGGTCGCCTCGAGGCTCGAACCCTCGGGTGTACGGAGAGTGACCTCGAATTGCGATTCGTCGTCCTGCGGCAGGAAGTTCTTGTTCACCCGGGTGAAGAGCGGGCCGGTCGAGACGAAGACGACGAGGAGCGCCAGGACGACCACCCAGCGGTGGGCCATGGAACGGTCGAGGAGCCAGAGATAGGCGCGCTCGATCGTCGCATAGAAACCTTTCTGCCGGGTGCTCGCCGAGGGCTCCCCGGAGGCGGCCACGGCGTTCGGCTTCAACCAGCGCGAGCACATCATGGGGGTGAGCGTGAAGGAGACGAGGAGCGACACCGCGATGGCGAAGGCCATGGTGACGCCGAAGGAGTTCATGAAGCGGCCGACGATGCCGCCCATGAAGGCGACGGGGAGGAAGACGGCGATGAGCGAGAGCGACGTCGCGAGAACCGCGAGCGCGATCTCCCCCGTTCCCTGAGCCGCCGCCTCGCGCGGGGAGAGCTTCTTCTCTTCCAGGAAGCGGAAGACGTTTTCCAAGACGACCACGGCGTCGTCGATGACGATGCCGACGACGAGCGCGAGCGCCAGGAGGGTGATGACGTTAAGCGTAAATCCCATGTACTGCATCGCCGCGAAGGTCGCGATGAGCGAGGTGGGGATGGCGACCGCGGCGATGATCGTCAGCCGGAAGCGGCGGAGGAAGAGAAGCACCGTGGCGGCGGCCAGGAGCGAGCCTAAGAGCAGGTGCTCCTTGACCGCGTCGACCGCGGCGGTGATGTACTCCGACTGGTCGCGGGCGACGTCCATCTTCCAGCCCTTGGGGAGCTGGGTGCGGAGCAGCGCGATCCGCTCTTTCAGCCGGTTGATCACCTCGATCGTGTTGGTGCCCGACTGCTTTCTCACCTGGAGGATGACCGCCGGCTTGCCGTCGACGCTCGCCAGGGTCTCGGCTTCGGCCTGGCCGTCCTCCACCCGCGCCACGTCCCGGAGCTTCACCGGGTAGCCGTTCTTCTGGGCGACCGGGATGTCGCCGAACTCGGCCGGCGAGCCGACCCGGCCGTAGGTGCGGAGCGTCAGGTCGCGGATGCCCTGCTCGACCTGGCCGCCGGGGATCTGCACGTTCTGGGTCTGGAGGGCGCGGACGACGTCGGCCACGGTCAACCCCACGCCGGCGAGCTTGGTCGAGTCGGTGATGACGTTGATCTGGCGCGGCCGGCCGCCCACGAGCTTGGCCTGGCCGACGCCGTTGATCGACTCGATCTGCCGCTTTAGGCTCTTGTCGGCGAACTCGGTGATGTCGCGGATGGGGGCCGGCCCGGAGAGCGCGACCAGGAGGATCGGCTGGGCGTCGGGGTCGATCTTCTCGATGATCGGCGGATCGGCCTCCTTGGGGAGCTGGGCGAGGACCGAGTTGATCCGGTCGCGCACCTCCTGGGAGGCGATGTCGCCGTTCTTTTCGAGATCGAAGGAGGCGATGACGACCGAGGTCCCCTCGGACGAGGTCGAGATCAGCTGGTCCATGCCGGAGACGGTGTTGACCGCCTCCTCGATCTTGTCGGTGATCTCGGTCTCCATCTCCTCCGGCGAGGCGCCCACGAGGCGGGTGGTGATGGTGATCGTCGGCAGGTCGACCTTGGGGAAGCGGTCGACCCCCAGTTTGACGTAGGCGAAGAGGCCGACGACGACGAGCGAGAGGATGAGGACGGTCGCGAAGACCGGCCGCCGGATGCAGAGCTCAGCCAGGGACTTCATCGGCTGCCTCCTTTCGCCGCTGTCTTGTTCGAGGCAATATCCAGTTCGACGCGGGCGAAGAGGCCGGGGTAGAGGCGGCCGTCCCGGTTGTCGAACTCGGTCTCGACGTTGAACGAGCGGGTGGCGGGGTCGACGACGCCGCCGACCAGGGTCACCCGCCCCTTAAAGGGCTCACCGGGATAGGGGTCGACCGCGGCGGTGACCGCCTGCCCCCGGTGGACGGAGGAGAGGTAGCGCTCGGGGAGCTTGAAGCGGAGCTTCAAGGGCGAGGTCTGGGCGACGACGAAGGCCACCGAGTTGTCGCCCAGGCGCTGGCCGACGTCGGTCCGCTTCTCGGCGACGACGCCGTCGATCGGCGAATGAAGGACGGCGTCCGCCAGGCGCTGGCGGGCGAGGTCGCGGGCGACGACGGTCGACTGCTCGGCCGCCTTGGCCGAATCGTAGGCCGAGCCGGAGCGGTCGTAGGCCGCCTGGGAGACCGAGTTCTTGGCGATCAGCTCTTTCTTGCGGCCGAGGTCGCGCTCGGCGTCCTGGGTCGCCGCGTGAGCGCGGGTGACGTCGGCATTGGCGCGCGCGAGGTCGAGCTCAAAGTACTCGGTCTCCAGGGTGAGGAGCGGCTGGCCCTTGCGGACCCGGGCGCCCTCGTCGACGAAGACCTTGCCGACCCGCCCGGGGAGCCGCATGGCGAGCTCGGAGCGGACGGGGGAGACCAGCTCGCCCGTCGCCGCGACCCTGCCGGCGTCCTCGACCGTCGCCGCGGCGGGGGAGGCGGGAGCGGCGGCGGACGGGGTGGCCGGGGGCGAATCGGCCTTGGCGATCCCGGAGGCGATCCCCGAGACGGGGGCGACGTCGCTGGGGAGCGGCGGCGCGGTCTCCGTGCCCTGCGCGGTATCGGAACCGGCCGCCTTGGCGGCCGGGGGATTGGCATGCCCGCACCCGACGGCGGCGAGGCCGGCGAGGAGCAGGGCAGAGGCGAAGATGGACGGCACGGCATGGCGCTTCATCGGGCACCCTCCTCGAAAACGGTCTTCTTGAGCAGCCCCGCCGCCGCCCAGACCCGGAGCTCGGCCAGGTCACGGTCGAGCTGGCCGGTGGCGACGGCACGGCGGGCATCGGCGAGCGAGGTCTCGGCGGCGGCCAGGTCGAGCGCGGTCGTCTCCTGGGCGCGGTAGAGGTCGGAGGCCTGGGCGTACTCGGCCTCGCTCGCGGTCAGCTGGTCTCTCGCGAGCACGACGCTCGCCTCGGCGGCATTGAGGTCGACCAAGGCCCGGCGGACGTCCTCGCGCACCCCCTGGCGGGTCTCGGCGAGCGTGAGCTCCGCCAGGCGCTCCTGCTGGCGCGCCACGGCCACCCGCGCCTTCACCTCGCCGCTGTCGAAGATGGGGACGTTGAAATTGAGCGAGAACTGGCCGTAGCGGTCGGCCGGGAAGGGGGAACGCTGGTTGATGTAGGCACCGCTGGCGGTGACGACCGGCAGCGAGGCGCCGCGCTGCTTGCGCACCTCCAGGCGGGCGTTCTCGAGCGCGATGTTCGCCTCCGCCACCTCTGGACGCTCGCGCTCCGCCTCGACCAGGAGGGCGGCCTCGGGCGGCAGCTTGGGGAAGACGGCGCCGGGCGAGCCGACGCGGATCGGCTGGTCCAAGGCGAGGTCGACCCGCAGCCGGCTCTCGCTCTGGTCGCGCTGCCGCTGGGCCTCGGCGAGCCGGCGCTGGGCGGCCTTGGTGTCGGCCTCGGCGCGCAGCACGTCGACCCGGGTGCTCTCGCCGGCCTCGAAGAGGTTCTGCGCCTGCTCGTGCCGCTTTTGGGCCAGGCCGATGTTCTTCTTCTCGACGTCGATCAGGGCGTCCCCCTGGGCGATGCCCAGGAAGTCGGCGACGACGGCGATCAGGAGGTTCTCCTCGGCGCCCCGGCTCCCCTCCTGGGCGGTGGTGACGGCGAGCCGGGACTGCTCCAGGGCGCGCCGCTCGCGGTTGCCGGCGTAGATCGGCTGCGCCAGGTTGACGCGGTAGTTCCAGTCGTTGCGGGCGAGGATGATCGTCCGGTCCTTGCCGGAGCCGAAGCCGGCCTCCAGGCTGTTGCGGATCAGGGCGCCGGTCAGGCTGATCTTGGGCAGGATCGACGAAATGGCGAGGTCGGTCTGCGCCTGGGCGATCCCGACCTGGGCCCGCGCCCGTCCGAGGGCGGGGTTGGCGGTCAAGGCCCGCTTCAGGGCGTCGTTCAGGGTCAACGTGACCGGGCCCTGTCCGCGAGCGGGCAGGCCCAAAAGGAGGGGCAGACATCCCCCCCATAGGATGATGGATCGGATCCTCAACGGTCTCTCCTTATCGTGGCCGGGAGATGGGCGCCGGGGCGCGCAGCCCCGCCGCCAGAAAGGTCACCAGGTGATCGGCGGCGCCCTCCGCTCCGCCCATCGAGCAGCGGCCATCCGAGAAGCGCTCGATGAGGTGGCCGCAGGCCACGGTGTGGCCGAGGGTGCCGGCGACGAAGTGGAAGCGCCAGAGGATTTCCGCCTCTGGCAGCTCGGGAAGGAGCCGGACGAGGGCGGCGGTGAAGCGGTGGAAGACCTCCGAGAACTGCTCGATCAGGATCTCCCGGATCTCGTCGTCCGGCTCCATGAAGGCACGCCCCAGGAGGCGGCCGAAGGCGCCATGAAAGGCGTCGCGCGACATGGCGAGGGCCGGCTCCAGAAACGCCTGGAGCACCTCCTCGACGCTCTCCCCCGCCGCTTCGAGCAGCCGCAGGCGCTCGGCGTTCAAGGGCGCCAGGCGGCGGGAGAAGACCGCCCGCACCAGCCCCTGCTTGGACCCGAAGTGGTAGTGGACCGCGGCCAGGTTGGCGGCCGCCCGCTCGGTGATGGCGCGCAGCGAGGCCGCCTGGATGCCGCGCTCCGCGAACAGGCTCTCGGCGGCATCCATCAGGCTCTCGCGCGTACCGGCTTCGACCGGCTCCATGGTTTTGTTCATCGTTCAAACGTCCGATTGAAACGAACGTTTGAATCATCTCCGGAATTCCAGGGCTTGTCAACCTCCCGGTCGTGAGGCACTGGGCGGTTTGATCCGAGGACGGGCGACTGGCTGCGCGGAGCGCCCGAAGGAGCCCGCCCGCAGGATCAAACGGCCAGTGCCGGCCGTGACGGTTGAATACGCGGGAGAAAGGCGGTAGGTTGCGACCCGACGGATCTGAAGCGGAGGTGACGCTTGGTGAAGAGAGTGCTCCTGGTGCTCGGGCTGACCATCCTCGGGGTGGCCGGCTTCATGGTGGCCAAGATCGGGCCGAAGGACGTCGTCGGCCTCCTGCGCTACGACCAGCGGCACGCGGGGCGGCTGCGGGTCGGCGACCGGGCGCCCGACGTGACCCTGACGGCGCTCGACGGCACCTCCCGCCGGCTGCTCGCGGGGAGCGCCGGCCGGCCGGTCGTCCTCGTCTTCGGCAGCTACACCTGACCGCCCTTCAGGCGCTCGGTCGAGCGCGTGGCGGATCTTTACAAGAGATACGGTGACCGAGCCCAGTTCCTCACCGTCTACATCAAGGAGGCCCACCCCCTGGACGAGTGGCAGATGGAGGACAACGAGAAGCAGGGGGTCTGCTACCGGCAGCCGAAGACCTTCGCGGAGCGGCTCGCGATCGCCAACGACTTCACCCGCCGTTTCGGCTACCCCGTGCCGCTCGCCGTCGACGGCATGGACAACCACGCCGAGCGGCTCTACTCCGGCTGGCCCGAGCGGCTGTACGTGATCGACGAGGCGGGGAAGATCGTCTACAAGGGGGAGCCGGGCCCCTTCGGCTACCACCCCGAGCAGGTCGCGGCCTGGCTGGCGAAGCGTTTCCCCGGCAGGCCGGGCACCGCGAGCTGACACCCGCCCGATGGAACCCAGCCCCGCCGCCCGCCCCGCCAAGGTCCTACCCTCCCGCGCCCATGCCTGGGCCCTGGGGGGGCTCTTCGCCTGGGCGCTCCTCCTCTTCGCGGTCGGCATCGAGTGGGGCCTGCCGAACTGGATCGCCTGGGCCGGCGACGAGCTCAACCCGCCCACCTGGGGGAAGGCGATCTCGCCCGCCACCCCCACCGGCTGGCACGCCCGCTACCCGCCCCTCCACTTCGCCCTGCTCCACTTCGCGTCCTGGCCGCTCCGCTTCCTCGTCGATCGCAAGGTGCTGGCGCTCGGCGACTATGACACCAACGTGATGCTGACCTACTTCGGCCGTCTCGTGAGCCTCATCATGGCGCTCGCCACCCTCGCCCTCGTCTACCGGGTGGGCCGCGAGGTCTACGACCGCCGCTCGGCGCTCGCCGCGGTCTTCGTCACCGCCTCGATCGCGCCCTTCGTCTACTACGCGAAGATGACGAACCTGGACGTCCCCTACCTCTGCTGGTTCGCCCTCTCGCTCCTCGCCTACGTTCGCATCCTCAAGCACCAGCGCCTGCGGGACTACCTGCTGTTCGGGGGGGCCGCCGCCGCCGCGGTCTGCACCAAGGACCAGGCCTACGGCCTCTACATGCTGGCCCCGCTCGCCCTCGTCGCCGGCTTGTATCGCCACGACTTCCGCGACCGCGGGCCGCTCCGGGGAATCCTCCGCTCCCTCTTCGACCCCCGGCTGATCGCCGGCGGCTTAACCGCCGCCTTCTTCTTCGCCGTCTTCCAGAATCTCTTCTTTAACCTCCAGCGCTTCCAGATCCACGTCCACCAGCTCCTCGGGCCGATGAGCGAGGGCTACAAGGACTTCCCCGACACCTGGGCCGGCCACCTGGATCTGCTCCAACTCTTTCTGCGCCAGATCGCCTTCGCCTTGAACCCGGCGCTCACCACCGCCGCGGTGCTCGGCATCCTGTGGACGGTCTACAAGGGGGTGAAGGGGCGGGATCAGGAGGTGGTCTTCCTCCTCGGCTGCATCTTCCTCCTCGTCGTCTCCTACTACGTGACCTTCCTGAACCTCATCCTCTTCACCTTCGACCGCTATGTCCTACCCGTAGCGCTGCTCCTCGCCCTCTTCGCCGGCCGCTTCCTGGGCGCGCTGCTCACTCCGCGGAGCGGACGGCCGGCCCTACGCTGGGCTCTGGCGGCGCTGGTCGGGGGGATCGGGGTCTACAGCGCTCTCTACGCCAGCTCGGTCGACTTCCGGCTCCTCGCCGACTCGCGGTACTACGTCGAGGACTGGCTGGAGAAAAAGGGGGTGAAGCCGGAGCAGGTGCTGGCGATCGGGCGGCCCCACCACGTGCCGCGCTTCGACCGCATCCCCTGGGAGAACGTCCTCCGCTCGGACGGCCGGGTCCTCATCGAGAGGAAGCCGGACTACGTGGCCGTCAACCTGACCGACATCCGCCGCCCCTCCGAGGCCGAGATGACCGAGCGGCTGAAGAGCGGCGACCTCGGCTACCGGCTGGTCCTGGACCACCAGTCGAAGCCGCTCTTGGACCTCCTCTCGGCCGACGACGTCGGCTCGTCGCAGCGCTTCATCGATCCCCGGATCGCGGTTTACGCCCGGGTGCCGGGCGAGGAGACCGCGAGGTAGGGGCCTCCCCCCGCCTATGGGAAACCAGGGGGGCCCGGAGGCCCCCCTGACCCTACCTACCTCTTCCTACTTCTTCTCCGTCCCCGGGGTGCCGGCGGCCGGGGAGGCCGGGGCCGCGGGCTGCGGATTCGGAGCCGGGGCCGGCTTGGTCCGGGTCCTGCCGGCGGGGCGGGGCCGGATCCCGAACTCCTTGAGCTGCACGCTGGTCGAGCCGTGCTCGAAGGCGAGGGCCGAAGCCAGGCGGCTGCGCAGGCGGTCCCCCGCCTTGACCAGGGCGCGCCGGTCCTCGGCCACCTTGCTGGCGCCAGTCTTCAACCCCTGCACCTGGAACTCCAGTGCCTTGGCGTCGGCCAGCAGCTGGACGAGCTCGGCGTGGACCGGCTTGATGTGCGGCATGGTGTCTAAAAGCGGCGCGAGCTTGGTCTCGAGCAGCT
>JAXDLD010000696.1:0-8713 GCA_034666805.1 Acidobacteriota bacterium | reverse complement strand
AGGAGGTCGGGCATCGGCTCGCGGTCCCCCGCCTCCTCCAGCAGGCGCTGGATCCACGACTCGGTCTCGCCGTAGGCCCCCTCGCCGAAGTGCTCGTAGCGCAGGTACCCCTTGGCGTCCACGAGGTACTTGGCCGGCCAGTAGTGGTTGGCGAAGAGCTGCCAGTTGGCGCGTTCGGGGTCCAGGAGGACCGGGTAGGGAATCCCCTCGGCCGCCACCGCCTGGGCGACCAGCCCGGGCGCGGCCGTGAGCTCGAACTCGGGAGTATGGATGCCGACCATGACGAGCCCCCGGCTCGCGTAGCGGCGGTGCCACTCCTTGAGATACGGCAGGGTCCGCAGGCAGTTGACGCAGGTCGACTCCCAGAAGTCGACCAGGACCACCGCCCCGCGCACGAAGCCCATGCTCACCGGCGGCCCCTGCACCCAGGTCCCGGGAGCGAATTCCGGCGCGCGGAGGGGAACGTTGATCGGCGGCGCCATGGGGAAAGTATACTGGGCGGCCCCCTTAAGATCTCCCGAAAGAGGACCTCCGGAGCAACCGCCCCGGTAGAATGCAGGCATGGCGTCTCCCGGTCAGGACGAAGCAACCGCTCTCGCACGGGCGGCGCTCGGGCGAGAGCTGGGGGTCGGCGAGAGCGATGCCGGCGAGCTGATCCGCGCCGAGCCCGTCGACTGGCCGAACCCGAGCCTCGGCTGTCCACGAAAGGGGATGGTCTATCTCCAGGTCGTCACTCCCGGTTGGCGATTGACCTTCCGCGTCGAGGGCCGGGAGTGGCGGGTCCACGTCGGCGGCGGCCGGGCGATCGTCTGCCCCTGAAACGAAAGAGCCCGGGGAGCCCGAAGGCCCCCCAGGCGAAAACTACAGTGCTACAGCTCGAAGTTCTTTACGGCACGCGCTGGACGGGCTGGCCGTCGGCGCGCACGTTCAAGGTCCAGAAGTCCTGGTTGTTGACGATCCCCTGGTTGATCTGGAAGCCCTGGATGCGGGCCGTCCAGGTGCCGGCGACCGGGTTCGACACCGTTACACGCTCCGGGCTGTTGAGAGTCGCGCCGGCCGCGTTGACGTTGCCGTTCGGGTCCTCGATGATGAGGTCGAGGTCGTTGGTCGGGTAGAAGCCCCAGTCGTGCACCCAGGAGAGCTGGAAGGTGAGCTGGGACTTGCCCGCCGGGACCTGGAAGTGAACGACGTCCTCGGCGCCCTGCTTGACGAGGCCCGCGGAGGTCGGCAGGCCGAGGTTGGCCTGGTGGGTCGAGATGACGACGTCGGCCGAGACCGCGCCGGCATTGTTCGAGCTCCCCTGGAGGGCGACCCGGATGATGCCGGACTGCGGGTTGTTGGCCGAGATCGTCGTGTCGCCGTCGACGAACACGCCGCCCGGCTGGGGGGTGAGGTCGAACGCCGCCGAGGTCGGAGCGTCCAGGACGGCGAGGAAGATGTCATCGCCGAAGAACTGGTTCTGCTGGGCCGGCGGCAGCGCCGGGGTGAGGTTGTTCACCTGGACGGTGAGCTTGTCGGTGGTGTCGAAGGTGCGGACGTAGAACTGCTTGACCTGCCCGGGCAGCAGGTTCGAGACGTGGGCCGAGAACGTCCCACCCGAGAGGTTCACGGTCGTGATGCCGAGCGGGAGGACGTTCAGGTCGACGACCGGGCTCGAGAGCCCGGGGGTCGGCAGCGCGCCGCTGACCGTGCCGGAGGCGAGCTTGGCCGCCGCGGCCGGAATGTCGAGGAAGCCCGAGCCCTGGTCGATCTTGGTCGGGTTGTCGGCGAGGACGTTCGGGTTGGCGCCGGCGATCAGGGCGTTGCGGATCTTGGTCGCCGAGGCGGTGGGGAACTTCTGGCGCAGCAGGGCGGCGGCGCCGGCCGCGGTCGGGGCCGCGAAGGAGGTGCCGGAGACCAGGCTGAAGGAACCGCTGGGAGACTGGACGAAGTTGGCGAAGCCGTTGGTGGTGACGTTGACGCCGTAGCGGCCGTCGGCGGTCGGGCCGCGCGAGCTGAAGCTCGCCGTCTGGATGCCGTTGAAGGGGAAGAGCAGGCTACCGAAGCCGAGGCCGAACTGGAGGTCGCCCAGGATCCGCTCGTGGGGCGGGGTGGCCGCGGCGGCCGCGACCAGGGAGCCGGGGCCGGTGCCCGGGCTCTCGGCGGTGAACGCGCCGGGGCCGGAGTTGCCGGCGGCGACGGCGACGGTGATGCCGGCCTTCAGCATCTCGGTGGTGATCTTGTCCTCCAGGTCACGGGCGGCGTAGAGGGTGAGGCCGCCCAGGCTCATGTTGACGACCTGGATGTTGAGCGAGTTGTAGACGCAGGGGTTGTCCTCCGTCGTGCCGCAACCCGGGTTGGTGGGCACCGACGGCACCCCGTTGTCGAAGTTCTTCTTCAAGGTGATGGCGCGGTCCATGGCCGCCGCGATGCGGGCGTTCGAGGCGCCGTGGCCGAGCGAATCGAAAACCTTGAGCGCGTAGAGCTTGGCCGACGGCGCGACGCCGATGACCGGCACTCCGGCGAGGGTCGCGGGGCAGCCCAGGACGGCGCAGGAGATGACGCTGTCGGGAGCGTGCGCCTGGATCGACTTGACGAGGGTTGAGTTGGCGCTGAAGAGGAAGATCGCGTGGCCCGCGATCACCGTGCCCACCCAGGTGCCATGGGGATTGTTGTGGGTGCTGGTGGCCGAAAGAACCGGGTCCTCAGCGGCGGGCACGAACGACTCGCCGCCGATGACCGAGCCGGCGATGTCGGCGACCTGGGTCGGGTTGTTGGCGGTGCCGCTGTCGATGATCCCGACGATGACGCCGCTGCCGGTGATCCCCTGGGCGTGGAGGGTCGAGGCGCCGATCAGCTCGTTGTTGAACAGGTAGTCCGACGGACGGCTGGCGGAGAACGCGGGCAGGGTGGAGGCCGTGAGGACCTGCGAACCCTGGGCGGCCTCAACCGTCTTGTCGGCCGGATGGGGCGCCGCGACCAGGACGTCCTTGGCGATGTTGACGACGTCCGGCCGGCTCTGGATCGCCGGCACGGCGGAAAGCGGCAGGGTGGCGACGATGCCGCTGACGTTCTGGAACTGGTACTCGACCCGGGCGCCGGGGATCTGGCCCACGGCGGTGGTGATCGCCGCGCAGTTGGTGCTGCACTCGATGACATAGCGGTGGGTCGGTTCGGCGGCGAGCACACCGGTGCTCAGCAGCGCGACGAGGACGGCGGCGAAATACGACGGAAGGCGGGAGCTCCTCTGCATGTGTTCTCCTTTCAGAGAGCGGGGGGGAGGTGAAATGGCCGGCACGGGCAGATCTAACGTCCATATACGAAGTTGCACGACGGGGCCCAAACCGGGACAATGAATTACATTTTGTAACACGAAGGTTTGACGACTCAAAGGCCGTACAGATCTCCATACTTGGCGTGGAGTCGAGCGAGAAGTGGGCCGGGCGCCGGCGGCGCGCCAGTCGCCTGCCGGAGCAGGCCGGCCGACCGGTGGCGCCGGCCCTGGCGGTGGACCTGGTCGCGCAGCCAGCCCAGGAGGCGCTCGAAGCGCCCCTCCCGGAAGTCGTCGGACAGCCCCGGCAGCGCCGCCTCGGCGGCGGCGAAGAGCTGGGCGGCGCAGACGTTGCCCAGGGTATAGGTCGGAAAATAGCCGAAGAGGCCGGCGCTCCAGTGGACGTCCTGCAGGCACCCCTCGGCGTCGTTCGCCGGGGTGACGCCCAGGACCTCCGTATAGGCGCGGTTCCAGGCCTCCGGCAGCTCCGCCGTGGGGAGGTCGCCCGCGAGCAGGGCGCGCTCAAGGTCGAAGCGGACCAGGACGTGGAGGTTGTACGTCACCTCGTCGGCCTGCACCCGGTTGAGCGAGGGGGAGACCTGGTTGACGGCGAAGAAGAAGTCGTCGAGCGCCACGTCCGCGAGGTCGGGGAAGGCCTCCTGGGCGGCCGGGAAGAAGTGCTCCCAGAAGGGGAGCGAGCGGCCCACCAGGTTCTCCCACAGGCGCGACTGCGACTCGTGGATCCCCAGCGAGGCGGCCTGGCCCATGGGCGTCCCGTAGTGCTCGGGGTCGAGCCCCTGCTCATAGAGGCCGTGCCCGGCCTCGTGGAGAACGCCGAAGAGGCCGTCCGGGAAGTAGTGGTCCTGGTAGCGGGCGGTCAGCCGGCAGTCGCCGGGCGCGATCCCCATGCAGAAGGGGTGGACGCTGTCGTCCAGGCGGCCGCGGTGGAAGTCAAAGCCGACCGCCGCGGCGACCTCCTTGCCCCAGGCGCGCTGCCGGTCGACCGGGAAGTGCCGCCGGAGGAGGCTGGTGTCCGGCTTCCTGGGGGCCGCAGCGAGCGCAGCGGCGAGCGGCACGAGGTCCCGGCGGAGCACCGCGAAGAGGGGGTCGAGCTCCGCCGAGGTCGCCCCCGCCTCCCACTCGTCGAGGAGAGCGTCGTAGGGGCTCTCCGCGTAGCCGATGGCCTCCGCCGCGGCACGTTTGAGGGCCACCATCTTGGCGAGCCAGGGTTCGAAGCGGGAGTAATCCGAGGCCTTGCGCGCCGCCGCCCATTCCTGCTGGGCGAGAGCGGAGGTCCGCGCCGTCTCCTCGACCAGGGTGCGCGGCAGGCGGGTGGCGCGCTCGTAGTCCCGGCGCAGCTCGCGGACGTTGACCGCCGCGGGCGAGAGCGGATCGGAGACGAGAGAGGAGCCCTCGATCTCGCCCAGGAGCTCGCCGCAGCGCGGGCTGGTCGTCCGCTCGTGGACGAGGCCGGCGAGAAGCGCCCGCTGCTGGCTGCGGACCTCGACCCCACCGGGAGGCATGTAGGTCTCCTCGTCCCACTCGAGCAGGTCCGCGCACGCGGCGAGGACAGTCCGTTCGCGGGACAGGCAAAGGAGGTCGATGTAGGCGGCTTCCGGCTGCATGAACTACTTTGGAGTACGGCTATGGAGCACGGCGGTACGCTTTTGGAGCGCAGGTCAACAATGATACACGATACAAGCGAAAGCGCGGAGAGGAAATTCCGGAATGCGGGCTCTCAGCCCATCTGCTGCGAGATGTCGATGGCGGCGAGCACGAGGTCGGCCCAGGGGAGGTCAGACCCCCATTGCGCCTGAAGCTTCACCCGGGCCGCCTGGAACTCTGGCAGGGCGGCGAGCACGTCCTGGGGCGACGGTGCACGGACCGTGTCCGGGCGCGTCGCGAGCCAGGAGACCACCCGAGGCACCACCGATTCGACCTTGCCGTCGTGCGACTTGGGGTCCCACGCTGCGAGGTCCGAGAGGAACTTCACATAAACGTGCCCGTCCGGGACGAGGAGGAGCCAGTCGTGCCGGTCGCCCTTCTTGGTAGACATGTAGCGCCGGGCCATCGCGATCCCGAGCTCCAGGGGCATGTTGAAGCGGGCGAGCTGCTCGCTTCCTTCACCCCGGCAGCGCGACAGGTCGTGGATCGAGTACTTGGAAGAGAAGATCGCCCGGACGATGCGGTCCATGCGCGACTCGGCTACCGTGCCGGATTCGAGCGCGCTCCTGGGGATGAAGCCGCAGCAGGCAACGGAGAAGACGATGGCGTCGAACAGCGGCGCAAATTCGTTGTCGAAAGGGCAGTTGATGAAGATCGCGCGTGATGGTTCGAACGCGAGCCTACCCTGGCCGAAATGCTCTCGCACCCCCATCGCTCGCGCCCGCCTCTTTTCAGTCAGCCACGCGCTTTGAGGGACTCGGCGTAGCGGCGGATCTCAGATAGGCGCGCGGTGCGTTCGGCCTCGATATCGGCTGGGATCGATCTGGCCCTGCCGGTCATGCCGGGGCTATCTTTCGTTGGAGGGTTACCACCACCAGAGATGATTTCGTCCGCTTCCACGCTAAACGCTCCCTGCTTGGGGCCGCCTGATCTGCCGCTATCGCGTGACCTTGTCCTCTCTTCGTGGCCGGTCGAGCTTCGAGTGCCGGCGAGGCGCGGTGATGGGGAAAGGAATTCGGCCACCACCCTGGCAGCACCTCCCAGATCGAGCGGGTTGTCGATCCTCACTGTCTGGAACGGGATGCCAGCGCTGTAGACAAAGGTAGGAATCTTGGCATCACCGATGAGAATCGGAACGATCGGCTTGGCGGGGTCCTCCCACACCGTCTCGAGCGCGGCTCGCCACGTGAACCGCTGCCAATCGTCGGCCTCTCCTCGGGGTCCGACCAGGACAAGGACGGCGTCAGCAGAGCGGATGGCTTCCTCAATGGTGCCGCGCAGCTCGGTATCCGATTTCGCAGAGTCGTCCGGCCAGAAGAGGATGACTCCCTGACGCTCTAGCTCCTGGCGTAGCCGCACTGCTACCTTCTTGTCAGCCGCGGAGTACGAGAGGAAGATCTTCCCAGGGTCCTGCCTACTCATAGTCGGAAGTCTAGCATGCCATCATGCCCTGCGACGGACCTTCGTCCGAGTACAATAGCCGGACTTTTCGAGGAGGGTGCCATGCGTCTCTATGCGTTCGAGGGGTTGCACTACAAGGGGAAGGCGGAGGATGCGGGCAGGCTCGCGGCTCCTCCGTACGATCAGATCGACGACCGCGCCCGCGACCGGTTCCATGCCCAGTCGCCGCACCAGTTCGCCCATCTGATCAAGCCCGTCTCCGAGGGCGGCCTCGATCCCTACCAGCACGCGGCGGCCCTCCATGCCCGGTGGCTCGCGGAGGGCACGATCGAGCACGATCCCCGGCCGGCCCTCTATCCCTATGTCATCATCCTGGCGACCGGCGGTCGCCGGCTGGGGGTCTGCGGCCTCGTCGAGCTTGCCGATGCCGGTGAGATCCGCCCGCACGAACAGACCCTGGACAAGCCGCTGGCCGACCGTCTGGCCCTCCTCCGCGCCACTCACGTGGACTTGGAACCGGTCTTCCTCCTCTCCGAGGACGGCGGGCGCCTCAACCGGCTGATCGAGGAAGACACTGCCGACGGTACGGCGCCACTGGTGGACCACCTGGACGCCGACGGCCATCACCACCTGCTCTTCCGGGTCGACGACCCGGAGCGCATCGCCCGCTACCGCGACGTCCTGGCCGTGCCTTCGGCGATCGCCGACGGCCACCACCGCTACAAGGTGGCCCAGCGCTTCGCCGCCGAGACCGGCGCCCGGCCCGGCGCCGCGGCGGCGGCCAAGCTCGCCGTCGTCACCAGCCTCGACTCCCCCGCGCTCACCATCGACCCCATCCACCGCGCCCTCGAGCGCACTATCGATCTCGACCGCCTGGCGGCCGCCGCCGGGGCGACCGGCGCTTCTCGCCAGGTTTGGGAAGGGGATAGCGGGGGAACGGGCGCCGCCTTCGCGGCGGCGGTCGCCGCCGCCCCGCAGCCGGCCCTGGGAGTGTGGACGGCCGGGCATCGCCCCGAGATCTGGCGGCTCGACCCCGGCAAGGGGCCGGCCGCCATGCCGGCCGGCGGGCGCGACCTCGCCGTCCTCCTCCTCCACGAGGTGGTCTTCCCCGCCCTCGGCCTGGCTCCCGGGGCGGCGACCGACGGCACCGTGCTCTACCGCTCCGACCCCGAGGTCCTCTACCGGATGATCGCCGCCGGAGAGGCGGGGACCGGCCTCTGGCTGCCGCCCATGCAGCCCGCCGCCTTCGCCGCCGCCATCGCCCACGGCGACATGCTGCCGCCGAAGTCGACCCGCTTCCTGCCCAAGGTGATGTCCGGGCTGGTCTGGGGCGACCACGGGACGCGGCTCCTCTAGGGAGACCCATGCCGACCCGCTTCCTCGAGGATGGCGCCACCCCGGTGGTCCAGTTCGACCCCCAGCTTGAGGTCTCGCCCTTCGCCGTCTTCCGGGCTCTCCGCGAGGGGCGGGGACCGCTCCTGGTCGACGTCCGGCCGGAGCCGGGGGCGCTCACCCTGGCGGGCGCCCTCCTCTACCCCGGCCCCGACTGGACGCCCCCGGCGGATGCCGACGTGGTGCTGTTCGACGACGACGGAGCGATCGCGATCGAGGGGGCCCGGCACATGCAGGCGGCCGGCTATCCCAAAGTCAAGGCCCTCTTCGGCGGCCTCGACCTCTGGGAGTTCTCTCTCGACCCCGAGGTCGTCGGCGCCGATACCTACCTCGTGCGCCTCGCCCCCCACGGGTGAGGGCGCTACACCCTACGTCCCGCAGGGCTGCTCGACAGTCGGCGAGAAGCCGCCGGCGCCCAGGCGGTCGCGGGCCTTGAAGGAGATCCGCTGGCCGGGGGTGCAGGTGACGGCATGGCTCCAGGGCCCCTTCTGCGATGACGGGAGCGCGGTGTAGTTGGCGTCGTCGATCCCGAAGAGGGCGACGTAGCCCCACTCGCCGCCGCTCGCGTTGCCGGTGCAGGTGCCGTTGCAATACCCGTCTTTACAAGTCCAACCGCTGCAATCGAGCTTCGAGGTCATCCCCTGGCAGGGGGCCTGGAAGAAGGACTTGACGGTTTTCCCCAAAGTCAGGCAGTAGATCGTCCGGCCGTCCTCGACCACGCTGGGGAAGGCGACGACCTCCAGTACGTGATAGCCGCAGTCCTTGTAGCTCTCGGAGTAGGTCCACTTGCCCGAAGTCCCGGCTTGAGTCTCGGCCTGGTAGCGGTCGCTGTCCAGGCGGTACTCGAGGAGCACCCCCTTGGCCGGCCCGCCGGGCGCCGTCCACGAGCCGCTCGCCTTGAGGATTCCGCCCTCATACTTGAACGCTTCGGTGACGACATCGATACCCACCTGCGTGCAGAGGCCGGAGGCAGGCTTGTTCGGCCGGTCGTTGCTCTCCGCCTGG
>JAXDLD010000695.1:0-10223 GCA_034666805.1 Acidobacteriota bacterium | reverse complement strand
GTCATCGCCTACACCTCATTCGTCAACGGCCCGCCCGGCCTCTACCTGGTCGAGCTCGCCACCGGCAGGAAGCGGCCGCTCGTCACCTCGGGCTCGCTCAACATCAGCCCCTCGTTCTCGCCCGACGGCGCCCGCATCGTCTTCGCGCGTTCGCTCGAAGGGAACGTCGAGGTCTACTCCGCCAACCGCGACGGCTCGGACCTCCGCCGTTTGACCCACAGCGACGCCATCGATACCAACCCGGCCTGGAGCCCCAAGGGCGGGGTCATCGCCTTCACCTCCAGCCGGGGTGGCAGCCCGCACATCTACCTGATGGACGCCGAGGGGACGAACGTCCGCCGGCTGACCTTCGAGGGGACCTACAACGACGGCGCCGCCTGGAGCCCCGAGGGCGACCTGATCGCCTACGCCAGCCGGCGCGAGGGCCGCTTCCAGATCGCGGTCACCAACATCGCCACCCAGGAGACGCGGGTGCTGACCTCGGGGCCGGGGGAGAACCAGTCCCCCACCTTCTCGCCGGACGGCCGGAAGATCGCCTTCACCTCCAGCCGCAACGGCAGCCGGCAGATCTTCGTCATGGGGTTGGACGGCGGCAACGTCCGCCAGCTCACGAACGAGGGCAACAACGACATGGCCGATTGGTCGCGCGGGCAGCAACCGTGATCCTGGTGAAAGATTTGCGTTTGCGGTTGCCGCTGTCGGCGGCGTCTGGTACATTGACCAAGAAGGGCCGTTTCTGGCCCGAGATCCCGGATCGAGGAGAGACGAATGAATCGTAAGTGGCTGGTATGGACCGTCGTACCGGTTCTGTCGGTTTTGCTCTTTGGCTGCCCGAAGAAGAAGCCGCACACCCCCCCCAAGGACCTGAACGTCGAGACCACGACCGTGGCCCCGCCGCCGCCCGCACCGCCGGCCGAGGACGTCAAGCCCTCCCAGCAGCCGTCGACCTCCGACAAGACCGAGAACGCGCTCCTCTCAGAAGACCTGCAGGTGGTCAACGACGAGCTGCGCCGCCGCGGCTTCGCCGGCGACATCTTCTTCAACTATGACGAGAGCAACCTCTCGGACGAGGCGCGCGAGAAGCTGGCGCGGAACGCCGACGTCTTGAAGGGTCAGCCGCAGTTCCAGATCACCATCGAGGGCCACTGCGACGAGCGCGGCACGAGCGAGTACAACCTCGCCTTGGGCGAGCGGCGCGCCAACGCCGTGCGCGACTACCTGGGCTCCCTGGGTGTCACCCCGGCCCGCATGCGGACCCTCTCGTACGGCAAGGAGCGCCCCGTCTGCACTCAGAACGAGGAGAGCTGCTGGTCGCAGAACCGCCGCGCCCACATGGTCGTGACCGGCCGCTCGAACGTCGGCTGATGCGCGCCGGGAACGCACTTGGCGTAACGCTCCTCGCGGCGGTGGGTTTAGCCGCCGCGGGCTGCGTGTCGACCCAGGACATCGAGGGCCTGCACACCCAGATCGCCGACGTCCAACGCCAGGTCGGCGAGATGCAGACCCAGGCGCCCTCCAAGCAGGACGTCGGCAACCTGGAGGGCCGGATCGGGCGGCAGATGGAGTCGCTGTTGAAGACCGAGGCCGACATGCAGGTCAAGCTGCAGAGCCTGTCGAGCCACATCGACGAGCTCCAGGCGAGGCTGGAGGAGACCAACAACCGGCTCGCCCAGCTCTCGCAGCAGATCGCCACGACAAACCAGGATCTGAAGAGCTTCCGCGGCGCCCCGGGAGCGGCGGGAGCGGCCGAGCCGCCGGCCGACGGCGCGGTCGCCGCCCCGCCTTCGCCCAACTCGACGACACCGGGGGCGGCGGTACCCCCGCCCCTGCGGCGGCAGGGTTCCACCGCCGACCCCAAGACGCTCTACGATTCCGCCTACAACGACTACCTGAAGGGCAACTACGACCTGTCGCTCAGGGAGTTCCAGGAGTACGTCGACGAGTTCCCGGACACCGACCTGACCGACAACGCGACCTACTGGATCGGCGAGTCCTACTACCGGCAGCGCAAGTTCCGGCAGGCGGTCACCCAGTTCGACCAGGTCCTCGCCCGCTATCCGCGGAGCGACAAGACGGCGGGGGCCCTCTTGAAGAAGGGTTACGCCTACCTGGAGCTGGGCGATCGCACCCAGGGCGTCACCCTCCTCCGCCAGGTGGTCCGCCAGCACGGGACGAGCGACGAGGCGAACCTCGCCCGCCAGCGCCTGAGGGAGCTGGGAGTTGACGCGCGCCCGAAGTGAGTGGTATAAAGCTTCGCCGTCGCACTTCTAGTGCGATTTTCTTTTTACCGGGCCGGCATCCAGCAGGTCGCGACCACACAAAGACATAGGGAATATGGCCAATACCAAGTCCGCTGAGAAGAGAAACCGCCAGAACGTCAAGGCGCGGGAGCGTAACCGCGGCCACCGCTCGCGCCTGCGCACCGCCATTAAGCGCCTGCGCGCCGCCATGGCGAGCGGCGATAGCGGCAAGGTGAACGAGATCCTGCCGACGACCTTGGGGATCATCGACGCCACGGCCCAGAAGAAGATCATCCACGCGAACACCGCGTCGCGCTACAAGTCCCGCCTGACCAAGGCAGCGGCCGCGGTGGCCGGCAAGTAGACACGCTCCCACCTTCAGGTGTCGCAGCAGCACGCGCCCGGCTTGCCGGGCGCGTTTTGCGTTGGGGGCCCTCACCCCCGGCCCCTCTCCCATCCCGCCCTCCCCGACCACCGGGAGAGGGGAGCGAAGCGATTAGGTGGCGAAGAACCCGTAAAGGATGGAGAAGGCAGGCGAGATCGCCTGCTACCTTCGAGCTTCTTCTTTTTCCCCCTCTCCCGGGGGAAGGGTGGAGGGCTGGGAGAGGGGGGTAGGGGGGTGAGGGCCCTAGAACCCTTCCAGCAGGTCGCTCACCATGGTCTCCGCGAAGCGCTTGGCGGCCTTCTCCAGGGCCAGGTTCTCCTGGTCGAAGTAGGCCGTGTTCGACACCTCGACGGGATAGCTCTCACGGAAGTTGTAGCGGTCGTTCTTCCACAGCACCTGCTCTTTGCCCACCCGCTTGAAGAGCATCGAGGCGGTGATCGAGATCTCGTACTCGGTGGCGCGGCCGCTGTTGTCGAAGGTGACGGGGGTGGCGCCGAAGGCGACGACCGCTCCCGAGAGCTCGGCGTCCGCCCCGGTCGCGCTGCCTACGACCGAGAAGCGCTGGCGGGTGACCATCTCGTCGGCGATGGCGCGGGTCAGGAACTGCTCCGCCTGGGTGCGCGGGGTGCGGTTCTCAAGCGGCTTGATGTAGACCGAGCGGATGTCGGACGGCAGGTTGTTGCCCCGGCCGACCAGGCCGTAGCCGCAGCCGGCGAGGCTCAAGGCCAAGATGGCAAGGAGCGGGGCGAAGAGCGCGTTCCTTCTCATGCTCATGCGGACCTCCGGGTGACCAGGTTGACGAGGCGGCCGGGCACGACGACGGCCCGCACGAGCTCGCGATCGACGAGGAACTCCTGGACCTTCTCGCTCGCCAGCGCGGCGGCCTTGATCTCCGGCTCGGCGGCATCGGCGTCGACCTCGACCCGGTCGCGGAGCTTGCCGTCCACTTGGACGACCAGAGGAATGCGGGCGCGGCGGGTCTTCGTCTCGTCGTAGGCTGGCCAGGTCGATTCGAGCAGGGTTAGGACGTGGCCCCGCCGCTCCCACAGCTCCTCGGTGATGTGCGGAGCCATGGGATGAAGCAGCTGGACCAGGGTGTCGAAGGTCTCCTCGCAGCGCAGCCGCGACGCCGTCTGATCGTCGAGGGCGCGGGAGAGGGAGTTCAAGAGCTCCATCAAGGACGCTACCGCGGCATTGCCGTGGAAGCGCTCCATACTGTAGGTCACCCGCTGGATGGTCAGGTGGCGCTGGCGCTCGAGCTCGGCCTCGGTCGGCGCCGGGGCGGTCGGCGGCGCCTCGGACAGGCGCTCGGCGATCCGCCAGAGACGGTTGAGGAAGCGGTGGGCGCCGGTCACCGCCTCGTCGCTCCATTCCGCCTCCTTCTCCGGCGGGCCGATGAAGAGGGTGTAGACCCGCTCGGTGTCCGCTCCCATCTCTTCGATCAGGATGTCCGGCGAGACGGTGTTGCCGCGCGACTTCGACATCTTCTCGATCCGCCCGGTCTTCTCCGAGTAGCGGGTGATCATCCCCTGGTTGAAGAGGTCGGTGAACGGCTCCTCGAAGCCCACCATCCCGAAATCGTGGAGCACCCGGCAGATGAAGCGGGCGTAGAGCAGGTGCAGGATGGCGTGCTCGACTCCGCCGATGTACTGGTCAACCGGCGCCCAGCGATTCGCGGTATCCGGGTCGAACATGCGGGTCGCGTCGCGCGGCGAGAGGAAGCGCAAGTAGTACCAGGAGCTGTCGACGAAGGTGTCCATGGTGTCGGTCTCGCGGCGCGCCGCGCCCCCGCACTTCGGGCACTTCGTCTCGACGAACGCCTTCGAGCGCGAGAGCGGGTTGCCTTCGCGGCCCGTGAACTCGACGTCGTAGGGCAACTCGACGGGGAGCTGGTCGTCGGGCACCGGCACCATGCCGCAGTTGTCGCAGTAGAGGATGGGGATGGGCGTCCCCCAGTAGCGCTGGCGCGAGATCAGCCAGTCGCGGAGGCGATAGGCGACCTGGCGCCGGCCGAAGCCCTGGGCCGACATCCAGTCGACGAACTTGGCGATCGTCTCTTCCCCGTCGGGCAGGCCGTCGAACGGCGGGGCGTTCCGGATCACCCCCTCGTGCAGGATCGGCTCGGTCAGGCTGGACGGGTCAATTTCAACGCCTTCAGGATGGTAGACGAGGCGGACCGGCAGCCCCTCCTGGCGAGCGAAGGCGAGGTCGCGCGCGTCGTGCGCCGGCACCCCCATGATGGCGCCGGTGCCGTACTCGGGGAGCACGTAGTTGGCGAGCCAGACCGGGATCTCCTCCCCCGTGGCCGGGTTGACCGCGGTCTTCCCGGTGTCGTGCCCCTCCTTGGGGGTCTCCTCCGCCGAGCGCTGGATGCGCGGCGTGTTGCGCACCTTCTCGATCCAGGTCTCGATCGCCCCCCGCTCCGGAAGGTCGGCGATCAGCCGGGCGGCGAGCGGATGCTCGGGCGCCAGGACGAGGAAGGTGGCGCCATGGACGGTGTCCGGCCGGGTCGAGAAGACGGTCAGCTTCTCTGGCTTCTCCGGCTTCTCCGAAAGCGAGGGCAGGGCGAAGTCGATCTCGCCGCCCTCGGAGCGGCCGATCCAGTTGCGCTGCATGGTCTTGACCTTCTCCGGCCAGCCGGTGAGCTGGTCGAGCCCGGCGAGCAGGCGGTCGGCGTAGCCGGTGATGCGGTAGAACCACTGCTCGAGGTCGCGCTGCACGACCGGCGTGCCGCAGCGCTCGCAGGCGCCGTCCACCACCTGCTCGTTGGCGAGCACGGTCTGGCAACTCGGGCACCAGTTGACCGGCGCCTTCTTCTTGTAGGCGAGCCCCTTTTCCAGCAGGCGCAGGAAGAGCCACTGGTTCCAGCGGTAATAGTCCGGGTTGCAGGAGGCGATCTCCTTGCCCCAGTCGTAGAGGATGCCCCAGCGCTTGAACTGCTCCTTCATCACCTTGATGTTGGCGAGGGTCCAGTCCCGCGGATGGACGCCGCGCTGGATGGCGGCGTTCTCCGCCGGCAGGCCGAAGGCGTCCCAGCCCATGGGGTTGAGCGCCCGCTTGCCGTTCATGCGGAGGTAGCGGAAGAGAGCGTCGCCCAGGATGTAGTTGCGGCCGTGGCCGACATGCAGGCGGTCCCCCGAGGGATAGGGGAACATCATCAGCATGTAGTACTTCCCCTGGGCCTGGCGCAGGTCGGTCTCGGCGACCCGGTGCCTCTCCCAGCGGTCCTGCCATTTGGCCTCGACGGCCTTGTGGTCGTACTGGCTGCTCATCGTCTCTCCGCTCTCCCGCGTCTATCCAAGGAAACAAGCCCCTATTTCAACCGCCTACGTCAGGCTGCCGGGGAAGGTGTGCTGCTTCAAGAGCCCGTCCAAGAGGCCGTTGACGAAGCGGCCCGACTGCTCGGAGCCGAACTTCTTCGCCAGCTCGATCGCCTCGTCGACCACCACCAGCTTGGGGATGTCCATCTCGAAGAGCATCTCGTAGACCGCGAGGCGCAGGATGTTGCGGTCGACGGCGGGCATCCGCTCGAGCCGCCAGTTGTCGGCCTGGCCGCGGATCATCTCGTCGATCTGCTCGCGGTGGTCGATCGTGCCGCGGACGAGGGTCTGGGCGTAGAGAAAGGCGTCCTCCGCCCGCTTTCTCCGCTTGGCGTACTCGGCGCGGTCCTCCAGGCGGAGCGGCTTCGGCTTCCCCTCCTCGCCCTCGGCGCCTTCCTGGTTGGCGGCCTCATGGGCGACGTACTCGGCGAGGTCGAAGGTGTTGAAGATCTGCGGCAAGTTGCTCCCCCCCAGATCGTTCTGGTAGAGCATCTGTATCGCCATTTCCCGCGCCGTCCGCCGCTTTCCTACTACCATGGCTCGCCTCAAAGACCCCTGACTACAACGGAGATTCCCGCCTCTGTGCCGCCGACCTCGACCGCTGGTTGTTGGGACACCGCCCGGCCGCCTCGAACGGACCGGCCGCGGTCCGGCAATGATAGCGACTGGCGGCGGCTTAGGCTAGTTCGACCAGTGCGCGGCAAAGCCGCGCGTATCCACGTGCACGAAAGGGCCATGCGCGGCGGTCGCCCGGTAGTCGCCGAGGCCGCCGAGGTACGGCTTCCAGTCCGGCCGGCCCTGCAGCTGGTCGATCAGGTTCTTCAGGTATAGGGCGTCCTTCTGGTCGTGCTTGCCGTCGTGGTTCAGGTCGTCCATGACCCCGTCGCGGTTCTGGTCGACAAAAACGTCGGCGGCGTCGCCGTACATGTGGCGGCTGTAGCGGGTGTCCTTCAAGGCGGCGTTGTAGACCGGCGTCCGGTAGCCGCTCATGATGTAGAGGGTGTCGGCGTGGAGGCCGGCGGCGTTGATCCCGGAGAAGATGCGCTCGAGCTTCAGCAGCAGCCGCTCGCGGAGCGCCACGTACTTGGGGTAACCCGCCCCCTGCTTGCAGAGGAACTGGCCGAGGGTGAAGTGAGGCGCGATAGGGACGTTGCGGTTAGCCGCCGTCACCTCGACGAAGCCGGTGGGCGGCAGGTAGACGGGGTTGTTCTTGAGCGGCTGGCTCGGGTAGGAGCCGATCCTGTAGCCGTTCAAGGCGCCGCTCGCCGAGGCCCGCCGCTCGACCATGACGAAGAGGTTGAAGGTCATCGCCCGGCCGGAGGGGCGCTCGACGACCCGCATGGGGTAGAGCCCCTTGGCCAGGGGGGCCCGCCAGGACCAGGCGGCGGGACCGGTGTGCCGGACTTTGCCCTTCCCGACGGTGATCTCGTAGCGGCCGCCCGGCCGGAAGCTGTCGACGGCGAACGGCACGGTTTCGCCGGGCCGCACGAAGACGCCGAGGATCGTGTAGGGGTTGACGTCGTCCCGGAACTGCACCGCGAACCCGGCCCGGTCGTCCTGGAACGCGGAAAGGGCACCGGTTTGAAGGCTCGCCAGGAGCAGGGCGGCGAGCAGGATGGCAAAACCGCTGGAACGGCCCATTCAGAACCCCGGCACCGTCACGCTCTTCCCGTTGTCCGCCACTCCCAGGCCGAGCAGGAACGGCGCCGCCCGCAGCGCCCAGCGTTCGGGGCCGGGGTAGGTCTGGGCGGCGCGGCCGAAGCAGCTTTCGAGCATGGCGGTATGGACGAGGCCGGGGTTGACGGCGACCGCCGCCAGGCCGAGCGGCAGCTCCTGGGCGAGCGACTTGGTCAGCCCCTCGATCGCCCACTTGGCGGCGCAATAGGGGGCGACCTCGGGGGAGGCCGAGCGCCCCCAGGCCGAGCTGACGTTGACCACCACCCCGCTACCGCGCGCCACCATGGCGGGGAGGAAGGCCCGCGCCACGTGGTAGGTGCCCTTGACGCAGGCGTCGAGCACCGCCCAGAACTCCGCCACCGGCACCTCCCAGAGCGGGGCGTTGGCGTTGATCTGGCCGGCGTTGTTGATGACCAGGTCCGGCGGCCCATGAGCGGCGAGGAGGCGGGCCACCCAGGTGTCGACCGCCGCGGGATCGGCGACGTCGACGACCGCGGCGTCGTGCGGCTCGCCCAGGCGGCCCGAGAGCTCGGCGACCGCGTCGGACGAGCGGCCGCAGGCGAGGACGGTGCTCCCCAGCTCGGCGAGGCGGAGCGCGAGCGCCCGGCCGAGGCCGCGGGTGGCCCCGGTCAGGACGACGACCTTGCCGGCGCTCGCCGGCACTCCGTCGGGGTTCATAGGCTCGCCTGCCATGCTCTCACTCCCCGAGCGGCGCGAGGAGCGGCAGCTCCTCGTCGGTCGGCTGAAAGAGGACGGCGCCAACCGTGCCGGGCCCGGCATGGGTCCCCACCACCGGCCCCATCTCGGTGACCAGGATCTCGCGGATGTCGAAGGCCCCGGCGAGGAGGCCGCGCAGGCGGTCGGCCCAGTCCGGCGCCTTGACATGGGCGACCCCGGCGATCACCGGCCGGTCCAGGGCGACCCGCTCGCGGAACAGCTCGAGGAGCCGCGGGGGCGCCAGCCGGCCGCCCCGCACCCGGTCGACCACCACCACCTCCCCCGCAAGCACGCCGAGGATCGGCTTGAGCCCGAGGAGATTGCCGAACGCCGCGCGCGCCCGCCCGACCGCGCCGCCCCGCGCCAGGTCGTCTATGGTGTCGACGACGAAGAGCACGTGCAGGCGCCCGCCCATATCGGCAAGCCGGCCGGAGATCTCCGCAGCCGGCACCCCGCGGCGGGCGAGGCGGGCGGCGAAGAGGGCGAGGAGGCCGAGCCCCGGGTCCGCCTCGCCGAACAGAACCTGGATGGGCGCGACCTCGGTGCCGGGCGCCCGCGCCAGCTCAGGCATCAGGTCGGCGGCGGAGCCGGTGACCCCGGCTACCGGCAGCCGGGGCTCCTCGCAGACGACGAGCCCGCGCTCGCGGAAGGCCAGGAGGTCGCGGAGGATCTCGCCGTCCGTGCCCGGGAGGACGTCCAGGAGGTGACCGACGGTGGGATCGTCGGCGAGGGCGCCCAGGAGCCGGCGCTCGGAGAGGGTGAAGGGGGTCGCGAAGTAGGCGGGGCTGGTCGACAGGCGCACCTGGAGCTCCGGCCCGGGGGCGCCGTGGACGTGGTCTTCGATGGCGAGGATCAGGAGCGCCGTCAGGTCCTTCCCGATCTCGCCCTTCCCCTCCCGGGGCGCCTCGGGTCCGGCGGGCAGGACCTGGAAGGACCCGACCTCCCGGCGGGCGAGGCGGCAGAAGGCCTTCTCCCCGCGGACCCCCGGGGCGAAGCCGGCGGCGGTGGCGACGGTGGCGGCGGTGGCGGCGACCACCTCTCCCCCGTCGAGGTGGACCTCCCCCCCGTCGAGCACCACCCGGCCGGAGACCCGGGCCCGGTGGAGGGCCCGCAGCAGCTCGAGGAAGGGGAAGAGGGCGAGGTCGCCGGCGAGCGACTCCAGGCCGGAGTCCGGCTCGACCCCGATCTCTCTCCCGAGGAGGACCAGCCGCACCCGCCGCACGAGGTCCTCCCCGGCGAGGCCGCGGGTGGGGAGGAAGAGGATCTCCCGCGGCAGGAGGCCGGCCTCCTCCTCGCTCCCGCCGAGGAGGAGCAGGGTGCGCTCGGCCCCGGCGAAGGCGCTCCATCCGGTACCGTTCATCCCCGGCAGGTCCATGGCGGCGACCACTACCGCCAGGCCGAGCCCGGCGGCGAAGCGCCGGCCCTCCTGGGCGTCGACCGCCGGCACGACCTCGTAGCCGAAGCCGGACAGGCCGCGGGCCAGCTCCCTCCGGCGGGAGCTGTCCGGGTCGACCACCAGCAGGGCGGGGCGGGCCATGGTTCTCGGCCAAGCATAAACCCAACCCAGCCGAAAGTCCCGGCCCCGGTTCACGCCGTATCCTCTTCTGGTATCCTTGAGGGAGTCTGACTAAAGCTTTAAATTTACAGCGCGGCCCCGATGCCCCAAGATCCGGAGGGTGGAGCCCGGCGGCCGAAAGGAGGCAGTCCTTGAGACGAGGAAAGGTAGCGGCGACCCTGGCGGCGGCGGCATGCCTGCTGCTCGGCATGCCCGCGCACGCGCAGGACCGCACGGACGACGACCGGCCGGACGCAGAGGAGAATCGGGCGAAGGAGAGCTTCGCCCTGTCGGCCGCGGTGGGCCTGGCCGACGTCGACAGCGTGGCC
>JAXDLD010000694.1:0-3546 GCA_034666805.1 Acidobacteriota bacterium | reverse complement strand
GCATCCTGAAGGCCGGCGGCGCTTACGTGCCCCTCGACCCCGAGTACCCTCACGAGCGCGTCGCTTACATGCTGGAGGAATCGCGTCTCCCCATCCTCGTCACCCAGGAGAAGCTCCTCCCGAAGCTCCCGGCGGTCTCCGGGAGCGCGGTGCGAATCCTGGCGCTCGACCGCGACCGGGAGGCGATCGCGGCGGAGGAGGACCGCGCCCCGGAGAGCGGGGTGGGGCCGAGGGACCTCGCCTACATCATCTATACCTCGGGCTCGACCGGACGCCCCAAGGGGGTGCTCCTCGCCCACCGCGGCGTGGTCAACTTCCTCGCCGCCATGCGCCGGGCGCCGGGGCTCGGCCCCGAGGACGTCCTGCTCTCGGTCACCACCCTGTCGTTCGACATCGCGGCGCTCGAGATCTTCCTGCCGCTCGCGGTCGGCGCCCGCCTGGTCCTGGCGAGCCGGGAGACCGCGGCGGACGGCGCCGCCCTCGCCGCCGAGATCGCCCGCTCGGGCGCCACCGCCCTCCAGGCCACCCCCGCCACCTGGCGGCTGCTGCTCGAGGCCGGCTGGCCGGGGAGCCCGGGGCTCGCCCTTCTCTGCGGCGGCGAGGCCCTGCCGCGCGCCCTGGCCGACGCCCTCCTGCCGCGCGGCAGCGCCCTGTGGAACCTCTATGGGCCGACCGAGACCACGATCTGGTCGGCGGCCGGCCGGGTCGAGCCGGAGACCGGGCCGGTGCCCCTGGGGCCGCCGATCGACAACACCCGCATCCACCTCCTGGACGAGCGGCTCCAACCGGTGCCGGTCGGGGTGGCCGGCGAGGTCATGATCGGCGGGGCCGGCCTCGCCCGCGGCTACTACCACCGGCCCGAGCTGACCGCCGAGCGCTTCCTCCCCGACCCCCTGGGAGAGCCCGGCGGACCCGGCGGACGCCTCTACGCGACCGGCGACCTGGCGCGCCGGCGGGCGGACGGGAGAATCGAGTTCCTCGGCCGCAAGGACCACCAGGTCAAGCTCAGGGGCCACCGCATCGAGCTCGGGGAGATCGAGGCCTGCCTCGCCGCCCACCCCGGCGTGCGGGAGGCGGTGGTGCTCGCCCGCGAGGACCGCCCCGGCGATCCGCGGCTGGTGGTCTACCTGGTGGCCGATCCGGCCGGAGGGCAGGGGCCCGAGGCTGGCGCGCTGCGGGCCTGGCTGCGCGAGCGGCTCCCCGAGCCGATGGTGCCGGCCGCCTTCGTCCCCCTCCCGGCCTGGCCCCTGACCCCGAACGGCAAGATCGACCGCCGGGCCCTGCCCGCCCCGGCCGGGGCCGACGGGGTGGGCGGCGCCGGCTCTGGCGCCCGGCCGCCGCGCGCCCTGCGGCCAGGCCTCGAACGGTCGATCGCGGCGGTCTGGCGGGAGGTCCTGGGGGTCGAACGGGTCGGCGCGGACGACAACTTCTTCGACCTGGGCGGACACTCGCTCCTCCTCGCCCGGGTCCACGCCCGGCTCTCCGCCGAGCTGCCGGAGGCCGCCGGGATCACCATGGTCGACCTCCTGCGCCACCCGACCGTGGGCAGCTTGGCCGCCTCGTTCGGCGGCGAGCGCCCCGCCGCCATCGCCGGCCGGCAGGGCCGACGGGGCCGGCGGGTGCGTCCGGGGGACGGCGAGGCGATCGCCATCATCGGCATGAGCGGCCGGTTCCCCGGCGCCGCCGACGTGGAGCGCTTCTGGCAGAACCTCCGCGCCGGGGTGGAGTCGATCGTCCCCCTCACCGAGGCCGAGCTGAGGGCCGCCGGTCTCGCCCCCGAGCTCCTCGCCGACCCCGCCTATGTCAGGGCCGCGGCGGCCCTCCCCGGGGTCGACCTCTGGGACGCCCCGTTCTTCGGCTTCACCCCGCGCGAGGCGGAGGTCCTGGACCCCCAGCACCGGCTCTTCCTGGAGTGCGCCTGGGAGGCTCTGGAGGCGGCCGGTTACGACTCCGGGCGGACCCCGGGGGCGGTCGGCGTCTACGCCGGGGTGGGGCTCAACAGCTACCTGGTCCACAACCTGAGCACCAACCGCGAGGTCCTGGAGGCGGTGGGGAGCTACCAGGCCTTCCTCGGGAACGACAAGGACTTCGTGCCCACCCGCGTCTCCTACAAGCTCGGCCTGCGCGGCCCGAGCGTCAACGTGCAGACCGCCTGCTCGAGCTCGCTCGTCGCCGTCCACTTAGCCCGCCAGGCGCTCCTCGCCGGCGAGTGCGACATGGCGCTCGCCGGCGGGGTCTCGATCGCCGTGCCGCACCGCACCGGCTACCTCCACCAGGAGGGCGGCATCCTCTCGCCGGACGGGCACTGCCGGGCCTTCGACGCCCGCGCCCGCGGCACCGTGCGCGGGAGCGGGGCGGGGATCGTGGTGCTGAAACGCCTCTCCGAGGCCCTGGCCGACGGCGACCGGGTGCGGGCCGTGATCCGCGGCTCCGCGATCAACAACGACGGCGCCGACAAGGTCGGCTACACCGCCCCGAGCGTCGACGGCCAGGCCGAGGTGATCGCCGCGGCCCTGGACGACGCCGGGATCGCGGCGGAGAGCATCGGCTACGTCGAGGCGCACGGCACCGGCACCGAGCTCGGCGACCCGGTCGAGGTGGCGGCCCTCACCCAGGCCTTCCGCGCCGGGGGCGCCACGGGGGAGGGCTTCTGCGCCCTGGGGTCGGTCAAGACCAACATCGGCCACCTGGACACCGCGGCCGGGGTGGCCGGGCTGATCAAGGCGGCGCTCATCCTGGAGAGCGGGGAGATCCCCCCGAGCCTCCACTACGAGCGCCCGAACCCGGCGATCGATTTCGCGGCGAGCCCATTCGCCGTCAACGACCGGCTGCGCGCCTGGCCGCGGCCGGAGGCGGCCCCGAGGCGGGCGGGGGTCAGCTCGTTCGGCATCGGCGGCACCAACGTCCACCTCGTCCTGGAGGAGCCTCCCGAGGCGCCCCCGGCGATCCCGGCGACCCCGGCAACCCCGGCAAAGCCGGCCCAGCTCCTGGTCCTCTCCGCCCGGAGCGCCGCCGCCCTCGACACCGCGACGGCGAACCTCGCCGCCTATCTAGGGACCCATCCCGATCTCGGGCCGGAAGGCCTGGCCGACCTCGCCTGGACCCTGGAGGTGGGCCGAAAGCCGTTCGCCCATCGCCGCGCGCTCGTCGTCCGCGGGGCCGAGGACGCCGCCCTGGCGCTCGCGAGCGGGGACCCTGAGAGAATGCGCACGGCGCTGGCGGAAGATGGCGAGCGCCAGGTCGCCTTCCTCTTCCCCGGCCAGGGCGCGCAGTTCGTGGAGATGGGAGCCGGGCTCTATCGCGAGGGGGGCGAGCCCCTCTTCCGCGAGCTGGTCGACGAGGGGGCGGAGCGGCTGCGCCCCGAGCTCGGGCTCGACCTGCGCCAGCTCCTCTTCCCCCCGGCGGAGGAGGCCGCGGCGGCGGCCGAGCGGCTCGGCCGCACCGCCCTCACCCAGCCGGCGCTCTTCGTCGTCGAGCACGCCCTCGCCCGCCTCTTCCTGAAATGGGGGGTGAAGCCCCAGGCGATGCTCGGCCACAGCCTCGGAG
>JAXDLD010000693.1:0-4355 GCA_034666805.1 Acidobacteriota bacterium | reverse complement strand
GCGCTCTCGGGCGGGGCGTCCGCCATGGGGATCAGCTTCAAGGTGACCGGGGTCCCGGTCAGGGGATCGGCGGCGCGGAAGACCCGGCCCTCGCCACGATCGCCGGCGTCGTCGGCGTCGCCGGCATCGGGGGCTCCCAGGGTCTTCTCGATCCGATAGTGTTCGGTGATCTCGCGGAAATAGGCCATGGCGCTCTCTAAAGGTGCTCCGGGCATCTCCACACGCCCCTCCAAGAGGGGGCCGTTTACACACACACCGACTACGATTTAGCTTATTGTAACGCGGGGATGAGAAATATGAGAAATATGGATGTCACAGGCTGGCGGTCGCGACTCGGGCGAGCGGGGAAAGCGGTGAGCGGAGGCGCCCTCGCCCTGCTCCTCGCGGCCCTCGCTCCGGCAACTCCAACTCCGACCCCCTCGCTCGCCGAGCAGGCGAAGGGGCGGCTCGCCCGGCTCGACGGGACGATCGCCCTCCCCGGCCTCACGGCCGAGGTCGAGGTGCGCCGGGACCGCTTCGGGGTGCCGCACATCTACGCCCGGAACCAGCACGACCTTTTCCTCGCCCAGGGCTACGTCGTCGCCCAGGACCGCTTCTTCCAGATGGAGATGGCGCGCCGGGCGGGGGAGGGGCGGCTGGCGGAGGTGCTGGGACTCGCCGCGGTCGAGCGCGACCGTTTCGCCCGCCTCCTCGCCTACCGCGGCGATCCGGCGGCGGAGTGGGCGAGCTACGCCCCGGACGCGCGGGAGATCGTCCGCGCCTTCGTCGCCGGGGTGAACGCCTACATCGCCGAGATCCGGCAGCATCCGGAGCGCGCGCCGGTCGAGCTCGCCCTTCTGGGGGTGGCCCCCGAGCCGTGGAGCGAGGAGGTACCGATCGCCCGCATGCCGGCGCTCGCCATGACCGGCAACGCCCTCTCCGAGGTGCACCGCGCCCACCTGGTCTCGGTCCTCGGCGCCGCCACGGTTGAGAAGCTCTGGCCGGGCGACCCGCCGCGCCCGCTCGACCCCGTCCCCGGGTTCGACTACACCGGGATCGACGCCAAGTCGCTCGGCGCCGCCCAGGACGCCTACGGACCGCCCCCCTTTCCCCATCTCACGGGGAGCAACGACTGGGTGATCGCCGGTAAGCGGACGGCCACCGGCAAGCCGATCCTCGCCAACGACCCCCACCGCGCCCTCACCCTGCCGTCGCTCCGCTACGTCTCCCACCTCGTGGCCCCGGGCTGGGACGTCATCGGCGCCGGCGAGCCCCACCTGCCCGGGGTCGCCGCCGGCCACAACGCGCGGATCGCCTTCGGCTTCACCGTCGTCGGCATGGACCAGCAGGACGTCTACGTCGAGTCGGTCGCCCCCTGCACCGCCGCGGCCCGGGCGCGGCTCGGGCTCGCGGAGGGCCTCGCGGTCCAAGCGCGCTGCTACCGGATGGACGGCGCGGAGCGCGCCATCGAGGTGCGCAGCGCGACGATCGCGGTCAAGGGCGAGGCTCCGCGTACGGTGCGGCTGGAATTCACCGTCCATGGCCCCATCGTCGCCGAGGAGCCGGCCCGCGGGCGCGCCTTCGCCCTGCGCTTCGTCGGCAGCGAGCCGGGGACGGCGGGCTACCTGGCCCAACTCGCCCTCGACCGGGCGACCGACTGGCCGGGCTTCCTCGCCGCCATGGCGCGCTGGAAGCTGCCCTCCGAGAACGTCGTCTACGCCGACGTCGACGGCAACATCGGCTGGATGGCGGCCGGCCTCATGCCCGTGCGCCGCTGGTCCGGCCTCCTGCCGGTGCCGGGGGACGGCCGCTTCGAGTGGCAGGGCTTCCTCCCCCCGGCCGAGCTGCCGCGGGCCTTCAACCCCCCCGCCGGGCTGATCGTCACCGCGAACGACAACATCCTGCCGCAAGGCTACCCGCACGCCCTCTCCTACGAGTTCGCCCCGCCCTTCCGCTCGCGGCGCATCCGGGAGGTCCTCTCCCGCGGCGACCGGCTGACGGTCGCCGACTCCGCGGCCCTCCAGGGGGACGACCTCTCCCTCCTCGCCCGCCGGCTGGTGCCGGTCCTCCTCGCCGCCGCCCGGGCCAAGGGCGAGGGAGAGGACCCGGACGTCCAGGCGCTCGCCGGCTGGGACTTCCACATGCGTCCCGAGGGGGCGGCCCCCCTCCTCTTCGAGACCTGGCTCGCGGCGGTGGCGAAGCGGGTCTACGGCGAGCGCATGGCCGGGACCACACCGGGTCATGGAATCACCTACTCGGAGGCCCCCCACTATGATCCCGAGGTCCTGATCCGGCTGCTGACGGTGCCCGAGGCCGGCTTAGGAGCGTCGCCCATGTCGCCAGAGAAGGGCCGTGACGCCGCCGTGCTGGGCGCCCTGGACGACGCCCGCGCCGAGGTCCGCTCGCGGCTCGGCCCCGACCACGCCCGCTGGAGCTGGGGGGCCCTCCACCAGGCGCGCTTCCGCCACCCCCTGGCCGCCGCCTTCGACCTGCCGCCGGTCGCCCGCGGGGGCGACGGCAACACCGTCAACGCCACGGGCGGGGCGGGCTACGAGCAGCAGTTCGGCGCCTCCTACCGGGAGGTGCTCGACCTGTCCGACTGGGACCGCTCGCTCGCCGTCAACGTGCCGGGCCAGTCGGGCCAGCCGGGGAGCCCGTATTACGGCGATCTCCTGCCGCTCTGGGCGGCGGGGCGCTACTTCCCCCTCCTCTACTCACGGAGCCGGGTGGAGCAGGAGACGGCCCATCTGCTCCGCCTCACTCCCGCGCCCTAGCATCCGTCTATGTAAAATTGACAACAGCTTGAAAACAGGCGGGATCTGCGATCTACAAACGCCGAAGCGGAGGTCCGGGGCGTCCCGGTTACCTCCGCCTGGCGAGCGTGCGTTGGAGAAAGACGGATGGTTCTTAGCGCACCGTGCCCCGGCGGAACAGATTGACGATCGCCAGGAGAATGACCGCTCCCACGAGCGAGACGAGCAGGCCCGGGAGACTGAAGTTGCCCTGGTTGATCGTGTTCGAACCGAAGAGCGGGGTGACCAGGAACCCGGCGAGGACGGCGCCGACGATGCCGACGACGACGTTGAGGATGATCCCCTGCTGGGCGTCCGTCCGCATGATGATGCTGGCGATCCAGCCGATGAGTCCGCCGACGATCAAGTAGATGATTAAGCTCATGACAGTGCTCCTCCTGTTCGTTAGTCGTGCGTTTGAATCCCGTTTATCTCGTTTGCTGCCTTGTCCTACCCGGCAGGATGAGAGAGCAACAGTCGTGCCACATCGGCGCGGCTCGGCGCCCTGACCGGAGCGTGGAGCAGTTCTTGCAGCCTCCAGGTGGCATCCCGACCGGCCGAACCGCGCCGCACTCCTCGACAGGGCCGTGCCGCGGGCGCCGCGAGCGGTTGGATCAAACGCATAATGCCTTCAAAAAGAAGCACTTCCAGGCCTCGCCACCCGGCCTTCCGGCGGCGCGTCCTGCTCGTTCTCGGCATCCTGGCGCTCCTCCTCGTCGCCGGCGCCGCCCTCGTCGTCCAGCCGTTCTGGCGTCTGACCAGCCAGTTCGACGACATCACCTATCGCCAGCCCTCCCGGCTCTACGCCCGGGCGACCCGGCTCGCCGCCGGTGACCGGGTGGACGCCGACCGCCTCGTCGCCGACCTCAAGGCCCAGGGCTACCGCGCGGGCACCGGCTTGCCGATCGCCCCCGGCCACTACCTGCGCGAGAGGGCCGACAAGAGCGACCGAAGCGGCCTGATCGTCCACCTGCGGAGCTTCCCGGCCTTGGGCGAGAGCGGCGGCGGCCTGGTCGAGGCGCGCTTCGCTGGCGAGCGGATCGCCGAGCTGCTCTTGAACGGCCACCGGGCCGAGGCCGTCCTTTTAGAGCCGCCGCTCCTCGCCTCCTACTACGGCGACGACTTCAAGGAGCGGCGCCCGGTGGCGGTGGGCGAGGTGCCCAAGGACTTGATCAACGCGGTGGTAGCGGCCGAGGACGGCGACTTCTTCCGCCACTCCGGGATCTCGGTCACCGGCATCGCCCGGGCCGCCTGGGTCGACGTCCGGGGCCGCGGCATCCGCCAGGGCGGCAGCACCTTGACCCAGCAGCTGGTCAAGAACCTCTATCTGACCCAGGAGCGGACGGTCACCCGGAAGCTCCAGGAGATCCTCCTGACCCTGCTCCTCGAAGCCCGCTACGGCAAGAAGGCGATCCTCGAGGCCTACTTGAACGAGATCTACCTGGGCGCGAGCTCGGGGGTGAACGTCATGGGGGTGGGGGCTGCTTCGCATGCCTACTTCGGCAAGGACGTGGGCGATCTCGATTTGGGCGAGGCGGCCACCTTAGCCGGGATGATCAGCGCCCCCGGCATCTTCTCGCCCGT
>JAXDLD010000692.1:0-2774 GCA_034666805.1 Acidobacteriota bacterium | reverse complement strand
TGGCCCGGCGCCGGGCGCGCCGATATCGCCGGGAGGGCGGAGCGCTCCGATATCGCAGAGTGGGCCGACCGCGGCGATTATGCCGCGGTGATCGACGGGGTCCTGGAGCGCTGCCACCCGCGGCTCGAGTCCATCGTGCGCGAGCAGGCCGAGGCTCCGGCCCGGGTCGAGGAGCGGCTGCGGCACCCGCCCGAGCGCCGCTGGATGCTGGTCGAGAACCACGGCCGGTTCGTCACCCTGAGCATCGCCGAACGGCTGCTCCGGGCGAGCCGCGGACAGGCCTACACCGATCCGGGGGCGGGCGAGGAGCTGGCGGCGCTCGCCCTGGGCGTGGCCGACCGGCTCGATCCCGCGCTGTTCGGCGAGCGCCTCCTCGCCGACACCCGGGCGAGATGTTTCCTCGCCACGGCCAACGCCCGGCGCATCGCTGCCGACCTGCGCGGCGCCGACGAGGCGTTCGCCCTCGCCGAGGAGCAGCTGCGCCTCGGCACCCGTGACGCGCTCGAACGCGCCCGCCTGCTCTACGACAAGGCCGCGCTGCGCCGCGCCCAGCGGCGCCTGGGCGAGGCCGCGGGCCTCCTCGACCGCGCCATCGCCATCTATCGTTCGGCGGGCGAGACCCACTCCGCGGGCGAAGCGATCCTCGCCCGCGGAGTGGCCGAGAAGGAGGCCGGCTTTCCGGAGCGGGCGATCGACCTGCTGCGCGAGGCGAGCCGCCTGATCGACCCCGCGCTCGATCCGCGCCTCACCCTCTGCGTGCGACACAACCTGATCGACTGGCTGACCGACGCCGGCCGCGCCCTCGAAGCGCAGAGGCTGATGGCGAGGAGCGGCGAGATCTACCGCCGGTTCGAGGACCTGCCGACCCGCCTGCGGCGGCTCTGGGTGCTGGGCAAGATCGCCCGCGGCTTGGGGCAGCTCGAGGAGGCCGCCAGGCTCTTCGGCCGGGTGCGGGAGGGGTGGATCGAGCTCGGGGTCGGCTACGACGCGGCGCTCGCCGCCCTCGACCTGGCCGGGGTCTCGGCCCAACTCGGCCGCACGGCGGAGGTCCGGCGCCTGGCCGAGGAGATGCTCCCCATCTTCCGCTCGCGCGACGTGCACCGCGATGCGGTCGCCGCCCTGATCGTCTTCCAGCGTGCCGCTTCGGCCGAGCATGCGACCCAGGGACTGGTCGAGGAGCTGTCGATCTACCTGCGCAAGGCGGCGGCCCAGCCCGGCCTGGCGTTCGAGCCGGCGCGGTAGGCCCTTTAGCGCCGGCGCCTCGGCCGCACCGCGAAGCTCCGGTGCGCCGCCGCCGCCTTCGCTTCGTAATCCTCACCTTCCAGTTTCGCCTTCAGCCGCTCGGCGACGGGCAGGACCATGAGCATGGGCGGCCAGGCGAGGGCCTCGCCGGTCGCCGCGTCGACCACCCGCCCCTCCTCGACCGCCGCCGCCGCCTCCGCCAGGGGGAAGGGGGCGAGGGCCGCCTGCAGAGCGCGGAAGAGCCCCTCGTGCTCGGGGGAGAGGAAGCGCAGGATGCGCCGGCCCTGGGCCGCCGTGTGGTAGTGGGCGGGGACGAAGACGAGGCCGTCCAGGCGCAGGCGCTCGCAGGCGACGACCAGGAGAGCGGTGACGTCGGGGAGCAGGCCGAGCCCGGGGAAGCGCTGGCCGGGGAGGCGCGGGCGCTCGGGGGTGAAGCGGGCGCGCGGGTCTTGAAGGAGGAGCCATTCGACCCGCAGCACCGCCATCTCCGGCACCGAGCCGCGGTCGACCCGGGCGCGGAGCTCGATCAGGGGCGCGCTCCAGCCGGCGCTCTTCAAGCGCACGGTCTCGCCGCCGGGGTTGTCGAGATCGAGGTCGAGGGTGAGATGGGAGAAGCCGCGGGCGCGCACCCGGTCGAGGAGGCCGGAGCGCTCGAGGGCGAGCTCCAGGCCCTGGGGGGAGTAGAAGCCGAGGAAGCGGGTGCGCGCCCGCACCCCCCCGGCCGCCGCCAGGTCCTCGGGGGTCAAGCCCCAGTCGGCGGGCGAGCCCGGCGAGCCCGCCCCGGGAGCCCCGTCCCCGGTCAGCTCGTGGGGGGCGATGCGCGCCGCCATGGCGCGGTAGCGGGCGAGGGTCATCTCCTCCGAAGAAGGCGGTTCGACCTCCCTGCCGGAGATCAGCCAGGAGAAGGCGCGGGCGCTGTAGGTCCAGGCGCGGTGCCCGTAGCCGCCGGCCAGGGTGATGGCGAGGGGCGTCCGCTTCCCTTTTCTCCCGCCCCGCACCTGTTCGAAGACGAAGCGGTCGCGGGCGAGCATCCCGGCCTCGCTCACCCGCCAGTCGCCGATCACGTCGTCATGCGCCGGGTCGCAGCCGGCGAGGTAGACGACGAGCCCGGGCTTTATGCTTTCGAGGAGCGGCGGCAGGTGGGCCTCGACCGCGGCGAGATAGTCCGCGTCGCCGACCGCCCCGGGGAGCTCGACGACGGTCGAGCCCGGGGAGCGCACGGCGGCCGTCGTCCGGTTGTGGATCGAGAGCACGTGGACCGTGGGGTCGTCGGCGAAGATCGCCCGGGTGCCGTCGCCGTCGTGGAGGTCCAAGTCGACGACGAGCACCGGCGCTTCGAAGCCGCCCAGCCGCAGCTCGCGGATGGCGACCGCCACGTCGTTCCACAGGCAGAAGCGCTCGCCATGGCCGGCGTAGGCGTGATGGAGGCCACCGCCGAGGTTGATGGCGATCCCGCGGGTGAGGGCTAAACGGGCGGCGAGGATCGTCCCCCCCACCATGAGGCGCTGGGATTCGAGGATGCGGTCGGGGAG
>JAXDLD010000691.1:0-10098 GCA_034666805.1 Acidobacteriota bacterium | reverse complement strand
CGACGTGCCGAAAGAGGGGCTCGGCCAGGAGAGCGGCAAGGCGGCTCCGGTCGGGAAGTGAAGCCCTACTTCATCGCGCCTGGTTCCACCGCCTGAGTCTCGATCGTCGCCTTCTCGATCACCACCGGCTGTTTGGGCTTGTGGAAGGCGACGCCGTTGTCGAAGTGCTCTTGAACGGCAACGTTGGCGATCTTCTCCAGCACGTCCATCCCGGCGATGAGCTGACCGAAGGCGGTGTACTTGCCGTCCAGGTGCGGACGCGTCACGTGGCAGATGAAGATCTCCGTCGTGCCGCTGTCGGGATCGGCGTCGCGGGCGAGCCCCACCGTCCCGGCGACGAAAGGGTGACGATTGAATTCGGCCTTGACCTTGGGACCCGCCTCCCCGGAGACGTCCCCGGCCTGGATGACGTGCCCCTTGACGACCCGGTAGAACGTCTTGCCGTCATAGAAGCCGGCGCGCACCAGCTTCTTGATCGCTGCGGTCGTCTGCGGGGCGTCCCCTTCGAAGAAGCGGAAAGTCATAGTCCCCAGGTTGGTCTTGAGGACGCAGACCTCCTCGGCCTTCGGTGCCGGCGGGGCCGGAGCGCCGGTGGGCGCGGGGGGCTGGGCCAGGGCGGCGGTGGCCGCCAGCAGCGCGGCGAGCACGAGCGGTAGATGTCTCATCGGAGCCTCCTAAGGCGGCGAGGTTACTACAAGGCGAGACACACAGGCCGCCGGCTCCAGAAGCCCTCGCTCGGCGGAACACCTCTACGGAAGTACCCGTTGACGTCCAGGATGACGTTCAGCGCGCCGGCCGCGCTGTTCCTGACGTGGAGCCCAGGATCCGCCAAAGTGGCAGGAGAAACGGCGCTGGACAGCCTGTCAGGGGCTCCAAGCGGCCTCAAAATCCCTCGAAATACAAAAAAAGTCTCTCCAAATCATTTCCGAGTCTCTCGAAATTCATTTCTCCCCCTGTGAAATCTAAAACGCGAGGCTCGAAATTCAAAAAAACTGACTCCGATTGATAAAAAACGCCTTGCAAATCGATTTCAAGTCTCTGGAAATCAATTTCGAGCCCCTCGGAATTCATTTCGAGCCGTCCGAAATGCATTTCGAGGCGTTTGGGGGAACTTTACAGAGCCTCCGGCGGTGGGTGGAAGAGGCGAGGCAGCCTCCGGAGGGACTTCCACACCTTTTCCAGGCGCCAGGAGGTCGTTTCACGGGAGTATATCGGCCCTCCGGGTCACCCGTGACCGCATCCGCTGTCCCAGCTCCCTACAGCCACCCCTTCTCCCGCGCGATCCGCGCCGCCTCGATCCGGTTCTCGGCGCCGAGCTTGCTGATCGCCTCGGAGAGGTAGTTGCGGACCGTCCCCTCCGAGAGGTGGAGGTCGGCGGCGATCTTCGCGGTCGAGAGCCCCTCGCCTCCCAGGCGGAGGACCTGGCGCTCGCGGTCGGTCAGCGGGTCGGCGTCCCCCCAGGCCTCGGCGGCGAGCTCCGGGTCGATCGCCTTCAAGCCCGCGTGCACCCGGCGGACGGCGTCGGCCAGCCTCTCGGACGGCGAGTCCTTCAAGAGATAGCCGGCGGCCCCGGAATCCAGGGCGCGGCGCAGGTAGCCGGAACGGGCGAAGGTGGTGAGGATGACGATCCGGGCCGGGCTCCCCAGCCGCCGCAGCTCGGCCGCCAGCTCGAGCCCGGTCATCCGCGGCATCTCGATGTCGGTCAGCACCACGTCCGGCCGGGTGGCGAGGGCTAAATCCAGCGCCTCCCTGCCGTCCCGCGCCCGGCCCACGACCTCGATGTCGGGCTCCAATCCGAGCAGGGCGGCGAGCGCCCCCAGGACCATCGACTGGTCCTCGGCCAGGAGGACGCGGATCATCCGGCGGCGGCCAGGTCCGGCGCGAGGTGGGGGCGGGCGCCGCTGCGCGGCAGGCTGATCGTCAGGCGGGTGCCCCCGGAAGGGCCGGCGCTCGCGCGCTCGACCTTGCCCCCCAGGGCGGCCAGCCGCTCCCGCATCCCCGTGAGGCCGGACCCCTCAGCCGTCTCGCCGCTTCCGCGGCCGTCATCGGTGATCTCCAGATAGACCGTGACCCCCTCCGCGGTGATCCGCGCCTGGCAGTTCCTCGCCCCGGAGTGGCGCACGACGTTGGTGACCGCCTCGCGGAGCGCGAACGCCAGGGCGCTGTCCTCGGCGGGGGTGAGGGCGAGCGGGATCGCCGAGAGCGTCGTCTCCGTCGACACCTGGAAGGCGACATCGGCCGCGTCGAGGGCCATCCGCGCCCGCGCCAGCTCGGCCCGCAGGTCCTCGGCGCGGTAGCCGGAGACCGCGCTCCGCACCTCCTTTAAGGCGTCGCGCGAAATCCGTTCCAGGTCGCGGATCTCGCCCGCCGCGCTCGCCGGGTCGCGGGCGAGGAGCTTGCCCGCCAGCTCGGCCTTCAAGGTGATGAGCGACAGGGTGTGCCCGAGGAGGTCGTGGAGGTCGCGGGCGATCCGCTCCCGCTCGGCCACCTTGGCCAGGCGCTCGACCTCGCCCTGGGTCGCGACGAGCCGGGCGTGGGACCGCCTGAGCTGCTCCTGCTGGATGCTGACGCCGCCGATGATCAGCGAGAAGAGCCCGGCGGAGACCCAGACGTAGGGAGAGAGGTGGGCGAGCCAGCTCTCGAGCGCGAGAAGGCCGAGGAGGACGGCCAGCCAGCGCACCGCGAGCTTGGGCCGGCCGACCTTGCAGAGGGCGGCGGCGGCGTAGACCCAGAAGGAGGCCGCCCCGGGATTGAACGGCGAGAAGACGAGGGCGAGGACGGTGATGCCGCCCGCGCCCAGGAGGATCCGCCAGCCGGAGAGCCAATAGCCCCAGAAGTAGAAGAAGAGGAAGACCGCGGTCCCCAGGAGCATGAGGCCGACGACCCGGGGCGATTGGTGGGCCGCGAACGGGTAGGCCACGAACCCCAGGAGGTAGACGAGCCAGACGTAGGGGACCCAGCCCAGCTCGGGTTTGTCGGGTAGCAGGCGCATCAGCAGGCTCCGTTCGTCAGGATAGCACCCGGCCTTACCCGTAGGTGCGGCCCTCGTCGCGCCGGAAGCCGATCCGGGCGGCGGCGAGCGAGAGGGCGGTGAAGACGGCGAGCACCAGGAGGCTTCGCCCCACCGGCTCGCCCGTCCCGGCACCCACCGTGCGCAGCGCGAGCTGGCCGTAGTGGTAGGGGGGGAGGAAGTGGGCGGCGGACTGCATCCAGCCGGGGAGGAAGCGGATGGGAACCCAGAGCCCGGAGCAGAAGGAGGCTGGGACATAGATCAGGTTGACGACCGCCGGGGCCGAGTTGGGTCCCGCGAAGTAGCCGATGGCGAGCCCGAAGGCGCAGAAGGGGAGTGCCCCCGCGATCAGGGTGCCGCCCAGGGCGAGCCAGGTCCCCAGGGGGAGGCGCACTCCCCCGGCGGTAAAGCCGAGGATGAAGAGGACGGCGACGATGATCAGGCCGAAGAGCAGGCTCATGGCGGTCTTCGCCGCGAAGTAGGCCATGGTGGGCATGGGGGTGGCGCGCTTGAAGAGCATCCACCCCTGGCCGCGCTCCAGGGCCACCTGGATCCCGAAGCCGAAGAGGGTGGCGGCCATCACTCCGAAGGCGCCGTAGGTGGCGAGCGTGTAGAGGGCAGCGCCGTTCGGCATGCCGCTGCCGGAGCGGCTGAGGACGAGGCCGAAGAGAATGTAGAAGAAGATCGGGAAGGACAGGGTCGGCACGACGTAGGCCGGCAGCCGGAGCTGCTTTAAGAACTCGTACTTGGCCTCCAGGGCGTAGATGCGCAGGAGGTTGCGTTGCGGTAGGGCTGGGGTCGGATTCATGCTGCTCTCTCCTCTCCGTCAGGGTGGTGGGTGAGGGCCAGGAACGCCTCTTCGAGGTCGGCTCCGAGCACTTCGAGGCCGGAGAGGTCGGGATCGCGCCGCAGGAGCTCGGCGACCACGGCCTCCGGCCGGGAGGCGGTGAGCTCGGCCTGGGCGCCCTCGCGGCGGGCGGTGATCACCCCCGGGAGGCGGAGCAGCTCCTCGACCGGGATGCGGGTGCTGCAGCGGATGCGGCGGCCGGAGACCCGCGCCTTGATCTCCGCCGGGGTGCCGTCGGCCACCGCCCGGCCATGGTCGAGGACGACGATGCGGCTCGCCAGGGCGTCGGCCTCCTCCAGGTGGTGGGTGGTCAGAAGGACGGTCCGGCCGCGCCGCACGAGCTCGCGCATGGCGCTCCACAGGCCGCGGCGGGCCTCGACGTCGAGCCCGGTCGTCGGCTCGTCGAGGAAGAGCAGGTCGGGGTCGCCGCAGAGGGCGAGGGCGAAGAGCACCCGCTGCTTCTGGCCGCCGGAGAGCTTGCCGAAGGGGCGCCCCTCGAGGCCCCCGAGGCCGGCGATCTCGCTCACCTCGGCGGCCGGCAGGGGCCGCGGGTAGTAGCTCGAGATGAGCTCGATGTGCTCGCGGACCTTCAGGGTCTCGGGCACCTTCGAGACCTGGAGCATGGCGCCGACCCGCATCCGGGCCGCGGCGTCCCGCGGGTCGCGGCCGAAGAGGAACGCCGCGCCCGCGGTCGGCCGGGCCAGGCCGAGCAGCAGTTGAACGGTGGTGGTCTTGCCGGCGCCGTTGGGGCCGAGCAGGGCGACGACCTCCCCCGGCCGGACGGCGAAGTCGAGCCGGTCGAGGGCCGTGACGCTGCCCTTCCCGCCCTTGCCGCCGTAGTGCTTGCTCGCCTGCCGGAGCTCGGCCGCGATTTCGTTTCGATCCGTGTTCATCCTGACTCCTCCTGGCGGGAAACGTCCCATCCGAGGATCATCCTGCGCCTCAGGGCGTGGCGGGGGCAGGGGCGGATGTCAGGACTTGGGCGTGACTTTTGTCAGGCGTATCATCGTCGTGCCTGGGAGGAGAAGTCACCATGCTCACTCGTCAACTCGGTTCCGCCGGCCCCCGCGTCTCCGCCCTCGGCCTGGGCTGCATGGGGATGTCCGACCTCTACGGCCCCGCCGACGAGGCGGAGGGCATCGCCACGATCCATGCCGCCCTCGACGCCGGGATCGACCTGCTCGACACCGGCGACTTCTATGGCATGGGGCACAACGAGATGCTGATCCGCGAGGCCCTGCGGGGCCGCGACCGCGATCAGGTGTGGATCTCCGTCAAGTTCGGGGCGATGCGGAGCCCGGCCGGTGCCTTCGTCGGCGTCGACGGCCGGCCCGCCGCGGTCCAGAATTTCCTCACCTACACTCTCCGCCGGCTGGGGACGGACCACGTCGACGTCTACCGGCTGGCCCGGGTCGACCCGGCGGTGCCGATCGAGGAGACGGTCGGCGCCATCGCCGAGATGGTGCAGGCGGGCTACGTCCGCCACATCGGCCTCTCCGAGGCCGGTGCCGACACCGTGCGCCGCGCCTACTCCGTGCACCCCATCGTCGACCTCCAGATCGAGTACTCGCTCCTCTCGCGCGGGATCGAGGCCGAGATCCTGCCCGCCTGCCGCGACCTGGGGGTCGCCATCACCGCCTACGGGGTCCTCTCGCGCGGCCTCCTCTCCGGCCACTGGTCGAAGGAGCGCGTCCCGGCGCCCGGCGACTTCCGCGGCCGCAGCCCGCGCTTCAGCGGCGAGAACCTGGACCACAATCTAGCGCTCGTCGAGGCCCTCCGGGCGGTGGCGGAGGCGAAAGGCGCCACGGTCGCCCAGGTGGCGATCGCCTGGGTGCTCGCCCAGGGCGAGGACATCGTCCCTCTGGTCGGGGCGCGCCGGCGCGACCGGCTCGCCGAGGCGCTGGGGGCCCTGGAGCTCCAGCTGACCGCGGAAGACGGGGCGGAGATCGAGCGCGCGGTGCCGCCCGGCGCCGCCGCAGGCGATCGTTATGATTCCCACCAGATGGCCCTGCTCGACAGCGAGCGCGGCCGGACGACCCAGAGATAGCGGAGGCCGATCATGTGCAGGAGTATCAAAACCCTCTTCAACTTCGAGCCGCCCGTCACCGAGGACGAGGTTCGCAAGGCCTCTCTTCAGTTCGTGCGGAAGCTCTCCGGCTTCACGAAGCCCTCGAAGGCGAACGAAGCCGCCTTCGAGGCCGCTGTCGACCAGGTCTCCGCCGCCGCCCAGACCCTGCTCGGCTCGCTGGTCACCAACGGCGCCCCGCGCACTCGTGAGGCCGAGGCGGTCAAGGCTCGGGCGAAGGCGGCGCGGCGGTTTGCGACGGATTCCGGCCACTCGGCCGGGGTATAGAATCCTCCCGGCAGCCGTCCCTGAACCGGCCCCGGAGGAGACCATGATTCCCGTCAAACCCGAAATCGCCGCCAAGGCCCACGTCCAGAGCCTCGCGCAGTATCAGGAGATGTACCGCCGGTCGATCGACGACCCGGAGGGGTTCTGGCGCGAGGAGGCGTCGATCCTCGACTGGTTCTATCCGCCGCGCACGATCCTCGACGCCGACATGGTGGAGGTCGACTTCTCCTGGTACTCGGGCGGCCGGTTGAACGCCTGCTACAACTGCGTCGACCGGCATCTCGCGGACAGGGCGGAGAAGACCGCCATCCTCTGGGCCCTGGACGAGCCGGGCGAGTACCGCCGCATCTCCTACCGCGAGCTCAAGCACAACGTCGCCCGCTTCGCCAACGTCCTCCTGGCGCACGGGGTCAAGAAGGGGGACCGGGTCTGCATCTACCTGCCCATGGTCCCGGCGCTCGCCTACACCATGCTGGCCTGCGCCCGGATCGGGGCGGTCCACTCGGTGGTCTTCGCCGGCTTCTCGGCGGAATCGCTCCGCGACCGGGTGCTCGACGCCGGCTGCAAGCTCGTCGTCACCGCCAACGAGGGCCTCCGCGGCGGCAAGAAGATCCCCTTGAAGATGACGGTCGACCAGGCGGTCGAGGGGATCGGGATGGTCGAGACGGTGCTCGTCGTCCGCCGCACCGACGCCGAGGTGCCCATGCGGGTGGGGCGCGACCTGTGGATGGAGGAGGAGACCCAGAAGCACCGCTCGACCTGCCCGGTCGAGTGGATGGCCGCCGAGGACCCGCTCTACATCCTCTATACCTCGGGCTCGACGGGGAAGCCCAAGGGGGTCCTCCACACGACCGGCGGCTACATGGTCTACGCCGCCATGACCCACAAATACGTCTTCGACCTCCACCCGGAAGACATCTACTTCTGCGCCGCCGACGTCGGCTGGGTGACCGGGCACAGCTACATCGTCTACGGGCCGCTCGCCAACGGCGCGACGACCGTCATGTTCGAGTCGATCCCCACCTATCCCGACGCCGGCCGCTACTGGCAGATCGTCGACGACTTGCAGGTCAACATCTTCTACACCGCCCCCACCGCCATCCGCGCCATCGCCCGGGCGGGGGACGAGCCAGTGAAGCGCTACAAGCGCGACAGCCTGCGCATCCTGGGGACGGTCGGCGAGCCGATCAACCCCGAGGTCTGGATGTGGTACCACGACGTCGTGGGCGAGGGGCGCTGCGCCGTCGTCGACACCTGGTGGCAGACCGAGACCGGCGGCATCCTCATCACCCCGCTCCCCGGCGCCACCCCGTGCAAGCCGGGTTCGGCCACCCTCCCGTTCTTCGGCATCCAGCCGGTGATCGTCGACGAGAAAGGGACCCGGCTCGAAGGCAACGACGTGTCGGGGAACCTCTGCCTCGCCACCCCCTGGCCGGGGCAGGCGCGCACCATCTACGGCGATCACCGGCGCTTCAAGGAGACCTACTTCTCGCAGTTCCCCGGCCTCTACTTCACGGGCGACGGCTGCCGCCGCGATCAGGACGGCTACTACTGGATCACCGGCCGGGTCGACGACGTGCTGAACGTCTCCGGCCACCGCCTGGGGACGGCCGAGGTGGAGAGCGCGCTCGTCGCCCACGAGGCGGTCGCCGAGGCGGCGGTCGTCGGCTTCCCGCATGAGATCAAGGGGACGGGGATCTACGCCTATGTCCACTTGAAGCCGGACTTCGAAGCCCAGGACCCCGAGGAGATGGCCGGGGCGCTCAAGGAGCAGGTGCGCCACGCCATCGGCCCCATCGCCACCCCCGACCGCATCCAGCTCGTCGCCGGACTGCCGAAGACCCGCTCGGGGAAGATCATGCGCCGCATCTTGCGAAAGATCGCAGCCGGCGAGTACGAGGAGCTGGGCGACATCACGACCCTCGCCGATCCCGGGGTCGTCGAGAAGCTGGTCGAGGACCACCGGCGGCGGAGCGGATAGGCCTCACCACTTGCTTTCTGCGCTTGGGTTTCATGGTACACTCTATTTATTCCCTAGAGCGTGAGGCCCCTCTCTCCGGTGGCGAACCCGAGGGCGCCGGAAGGTATGGCGGCGAGAGGGTAAACTTCCTCTAGAGCCCATGACACGATTGACGGTCGCCTCGCTCCTCGCGCTCGCGGCGCCGCTCGCCGGCTTTGCCGCGGCCGGGCCGTCGAACCTCCCCCAGGGCGAAGGTTTCCTCTATACCCGCCCGGCCGCGGTGGCAGCCAAGGGGTGGGTGCGGGTGCCGCTCGACCTCAACACCCTGCGCCACCTGACGCCCGGGGCCTCTCCCGGTGCCGACCCGCGGGTCTTCTCCCCCTCCGGGCTCGAGGTGGCGAGCCGCGTCGCCCCCTACCTGCCGGGGGTCGAGGGGCGGGTCGAGAGCGCCCCCGATCCCTCCCTCTCGATCACCAGCCGCGAGGCCGACTGCGAGCACCCGGCCGCCACGTTGACCGTCTGCCGGCTGGTGCTGCCGGCCTCCGGGCAGGTGATCCGGCGGCTGCTGCTCGATGTCGGCGTGGGGGGCGGCGAGATCGGCTACCGGGTCTACGAGCCGCGCGACTCCCGCTGGCGGCAGCTCGCCGAGGGGGCTTGGCCGGCGGCCGCCGGCGCTTCAGGCGCTGGGGATACTGACGGCGCGGGCAGCGCGGGCGGGATGGGCCACGAGATCGCCCTGCCGGAGGACCCGGTGACGAGCGACACCCTCCGCCTGGAGCTCTACGGCAAACCCGGTCCGGAGCTCAAGAGCTTCAGCGCCGAGCTGGCGATCGCGACCGCCCTCTTCTATGCCGAGGAGCCGGGGACCTACACCCTGGCCTATGGCGGCTCCGCCGCCGGCCGGAAGGACCTGCCGCGCTCGCGGCTGCCGCCGAAGGCGTCCCGGCCGACCGCCGAGGAGACCGCCTGGCTGACCCCGGGGCCGGAGGAGGAGCACGCGCCTCCCAGACTGCCGGGGCCGGCGGTCGAGCCCGGCAACCCGCTGGGGGAGACCCGCTTCGCCCTCTCCTTCAAGATCGCGGCGCCCGAGGCGCGGCCGGGGAGCGTCGTGCGCCTGGAGGTGCCGGCCGGGGTGTACGGTCCGGCCCGGCCCGACCTCGCCGACCTGCGCCTCGCCGCGGGCGACCGCCAGATCCCCTACGTGCGTTGGACGGCGCCCGTCCCGGCGCTCGTGCGCGAGACCTCCGCCCAGCCCGTGCGCTCCTGGGACCGGCGGAGCTCGGGCGGAGCGAGCCGCATCGACCTCGACCTGCCGCAGACCGGCCTGCCGCTCACCCAGCTGCTGCTCACGGCTCCCCCCATGCCGCTCCGGCGCGGCCTCTCGCTCCTCGAGCGCGAGCCGGCGCGGCCCGGGGTGGGGGCGGGCGAGCGGGTGGCGGCGCGCGGTCTCTGGCAGTGTCTCTCCCGCCCGCCGCTCCCCTGCCGCGACCTCCTCGCGCTCGACGGCCGGGCGCCGCGCCTCCTCACCCTCCGTTTCGAGGATGGCGACAACCCGCCGCTCGGCAGCCTCGAACTCTCGCTCTGGCGGCGCGCCGACGTGCTGGTCTTCGTCTGGCCGGAGAAGGGGGACGTGCGACTCCTGGCCGGGGCTCGCGACCTCCAGGCGCCGGACTACGACATCGCCGCCCTCGGCGACCAGCTCCTCTCCCGCCCCTGGCGGCCGGCCGAGATCGACAAGAGCGGCGGCGCGGCCCCGGCGCCGCGCTGGGCGCGCTGGATCATGCCCATCACCCTCGGGCTCGCCACCCTCCTCCTGTTCGTGCTCCTGCGGCGCGTCCTGCGGACGACCTGACCTGGCGGAGCTCCCACGAGCGCAAACGATTCGGATTGGGCGTGTCCTGATCCTAGCGCGCAAGTTGCGAGCCTGC
>JAXDLD010000690.1:0-3279 GCA_034666805.1 Acidobacteriota bacterium | reverse complement strand
GGCCGGGGGGCGGCGGTCGCCGGCTCCGGCTCCAGAGGAAGGGGCGCCAGGTTCTCGGTCTCCGACTCCGGCTCGGGCTCCGGGACGGCCCAGGGCGAAGGCTCCTCTTCCCAGGCGGGGGTGGCCTCGACCTCGGGCAGCTCCGAGAGCGACGGCAGCGCTTCGATCTCCGGGTCGCCGTGCTCCTCCTCCTCGACCGGTTCCGGCGGTGCTGGCATGGGCGGCAGGGGCGGTACGGGCGCCGGCCAGCGCACCTCGGAGGTCGCCGTCTCGCCGCCCTCCTGCGAGGCATGCTGTTCGGGCTCCGGTTCGGGTTCCGGCTCCGGGGCGGCCTCGGCGGGAGCTTTGGAGTGGGCTTCCGCCGGCGGCTCGGGCGCGGCGGGAGGCGGCTCCGGGGCCGGTGCGGGGGCCGGAGCCACGACCGCGGCCGCATCGCCATTCTGGCCGGCCTGCTGCAAGGTCGCGGTGCTCGCGCGCTGGCGCAGCGGCAGCAGCTCAATGGCCTGGGCGGCGACGTAGGTCAGGGTCTGCAGGGCCTCGAGGTTCAGGGTGTCGTGGCCGTCGCCACTATCGCCACGGTCGCCACTGTCGGCGTAGAGGACGGCCGCGAGCTGGTCGCGCAGGATGAGGGGCACGATGACACCGTCCTGCGGCAGGGGGCTCTCGAGCCGGCTGCAGAGGTCGGCGCACTCGGCGGCCGAGAGCCGCACCGCGCCGTGGCCTCCGGTCACCTGCTCCCAGCCGCCATTGGTGGGCGCGGTGAAGGCGAGACCGCGGACGGCGGCGGTATCGGCGACGGCGAAGCCGTGGGCGCCCCAGCCGCGGACCTCGCCCGCGCGGAGGAGGAGGACGGCGGAGCGGGAGGCGAAGTGGCCGGCCGCGCCGAGGAGAGCGGTGAGCACCTCGGTCTGCGAGCGCGCCCCGTCGATGCCGACCAGGCCGTCACGCAGCTCGGAGAAGGCGGCGTGCCGAGCGCTCTGCCGGGCGCTCGCCGAGGCCTCGTCGGCGAACGGGGCGACGTGCTCGTGGGCCAGGAAGTGCGGGGGCAGGGAGGGCACCAGCTCCTCGACCTGCCGCAGGATCTGCTCGTTGCTGGCGCGCAGCCGCTCGGCGAGCTGGCGGCGCAGGTCGGAGATGGCGCGCTCGACGGTGGCGCCGATCTCCTGGTTCAGCTCTTCCACTCTCTCGGAAAAGGACATCCTCTTACTCTCCCGCGGAACCTTCGTAGTGACGATCTATGAGGGAGTTGATTATTGAGTAGGGGCTCTGTCGTGTCAAGCGCGCCAAGGTCAAAACCTTTGGGGATGAACGGCTTAGCCGCCGGCTCGGCGCTGGATCGCCGCCGGATTGCCGGGGGCGAGCCGCTGTGGTACGGTCCGGCCCAAGCTCGAAGTCCCGCCATGCCGCGCCCGCTCCGTCCCAGAATACCGCTCGTCCCGCTGCTCGGCCTCCTCGTGTTCCTCGTCCTGCCGGGCCTCATGGCTTGCGGCGGCGGTGCGGAGACGCGCTCCCAGGCGGCCGAGTCGGACCAGGAGTGGCTCTGGCTCCAGCGTAGCAAGCAGGAGCTCGACCGCAAGCGGGAGCAGCTCGCCGCCCTGGGGCCGGCGGCCAGCCGGACGGCGGGACCGTCACCCGAGCCGGCGCGGCTCGCCCGGGAGGTCGGAGCCCTGACCGCCGAGCTCGACCGCCGCCTGATCGACTTCGTCAACGCCCACCCTCCCGTCCAGGGAGAGCCGCTCAACCACCGGCAGCAGGCCGCCCTGCGGATGAAGAGCGACGAGGACCTGGTGATCGCTCGCGAGTACGCGCAAAAGGGGGGCGACTACCAGCGGGCGGCCGAGATCTGCGAGGCGGCGCTCGCCGTCGACCCGGACAATCCCAGCCTCAAGGAGGAGCTGCAAAAGATCCGCGCGGCGCGCTTCATGACCTCCGAGCGCTTCTTCGAGGTCAAGAAGGGGATGACTCCCCCCGAGGTCCGCGAGCTCCTGGGGGCGCCCAACCCCCACAACGTCCGCGCCTACCCCGAGCGCGGTATCGAGGCCTGGTTCTATCCCAAGGACGAGGTGGGCTCCGCGGCCGGGGTCTGGTTCGAGAGGCGGCCCCGCGAGGAGGACACCCGGGTCTACCAGCTCGACTTCGACGCCGTCCACCCCGGGCCCCCGCCCGCCGCCACGCCCCCCGCGCCGACGCCAGGGCCGGCCGGGAAGCCCGGCCCCGGATCTTGACTTCGCCCCGCCCTTTGAGGCAAGCTCTCCGGCTGCGAGCGCCCCACCGTCCGCGGTGCGGTCGCCTCGACGCCCCAAAAGAAAAGAGGTGAGCCTTAAGATGCCTGTTGTCCATGTGCGCGAGGAAGAGAGCTTCGAGAACGCGCTGCGCCGGTTCAAGCGCAAGGTTGAAAAGTCTGGAATCTTGACTGAGCTTCGCAAGCGGCAGCACTTCGAGAAGCCGTCCGTCAAGCGCAAGCGGAAGGCCGTGCAGGCGCGCAAGAAGATTTTGCGCAAGCTGGTTGAAGAGCGTCGCCAGGGCTTGGCGTAAGCCTGGATCACCTGACGCCTGACGCCTGACACTGAGATACCAGGAAGGCAGCCGAAAGCGGGGGTGGGGCGAAAGGCCCTGCTCCCGTTTTTTGTTCTAGCGAGTGTTCACCAGAGTCTGCCATGACCTTCTCCTCGAACATCCTCTCCGCCGCCACCGCCCAGGCCCTGGAATTCCCGAGCCTCCTGGCGGTCCTCGCGCGGCTCGCGGCGAGCGACTTGGGAGCCGAGCGGGTGCTCGCCCTCTGCCCGGCCGAGGACGAGGCCGACCTCCGGGTCCGCCGCCGGCGCTACGAGGAGGCCTCGCGGATCTCCGGCGGGCCGCCGCTCGTCCCCGACTTCGACGTCCCCTTAAGCGAGCTGCTGGAGCGGCTGACCACCGGCCGGCCCCCCCTCGAAGGGATCGACCTCGTCCGCCTGGCCGACCTTTTGAAGGCGAGCCGCGCCGCCGCCCTTCGCATCTCGCAGTCCGATCCGCCGACGCCGGAGCTCCGGCACCTCGCCGCCGGGCTCCCCGAGCTCTCCGACCTCCTGCGCCGGATCGACCGCACCTTCGACCGCCGCGGCGAGGTGCGGGAGGACGCGAGCCCCCGGCTCGCCTCGCTCCGCGGCCAGATCCGCCGGGTGCGCGACCAGCTCTACCGCGATCTCGGCGAGTTCGTCAGCAGCCACAAGGACGAGCTTTCCGAGGAGACCATCCCCATGCGCGGCGGCCGGTTGGTCCTCGTCCTCCAGGCGGGCTCCA
>JAXDLD010000689.1:0-4986 GCA_034666805.1 Acidobacteriota bacterium | reverse complement strand
GGAGGAGAGGGAGGAAGGGTTTGGCGGCCTGCACCCTCCGGCCGTCACCGACGGCGACGACCAGGCCGGAGCGGGCGAGAGCCGGTGCGGCGGCGCCGATCGCGGTCCTCTTGACCGGCTGGTTGGGTACGAAATATTCGAGGAAGACCCCACGGTCGGCCGGCGACAGCCGCTCCCAGCGTTCGAGGCCGCCGAGAAAAGCCCCCCAGTCGAGCCCGAAGTGCTTCACGCCCCTTTCTCCGACATTTCCGCCGCCATCTCCTCCTCCTCTCGTATCCGGTACTCGTAGCCCTGTTCGCAGAGGAAGAGCTGGCGCTGGAGGGCGAACTCCTGCTCGACCGTGTCGCGGCTCACCAGGGTGTAGAAGTGGGCCTGGTTGCCGCCGGCCTTGGGGCGGAGGATGCGGCCCAGGCGCTGCGCCTCCTCCTGGCGCGAGCCGAAGGTGCCGGAAACCTGGATCGCGAGCGCCGCGTCCGGCAGGTCGACGGCGAAGTTGGCGACCTTGGAGACCGCGAGCACCTGGAGGCGGCCTTCCCGGAAATCGGCGAAGAGCTCGTCCCGCCGCCGCTGCGGGGTCTCGCCGGTGAGCACCGGAATCCCCAGCTCCCGGGCGATCGCTTCGATCTGATCCAAGTACATGCCGATGACGAGGGCCGGCTCGTCCGGATGGCGGGAGAGGATCTCGCGCACGAGCCTGGCTTTCCTGGGGTTCTCGGAGGCGAGGCGGAACTGCTGTCGCGGCTCGGCCAGGGCATAGGGCATCCGCAGCGCCTCCGGCATCTCGACCCGCACCTCGGTGCACGCCGCCTCGGCGATCCAGCCCTGGCGTTCGAGCACCTTCCACGGCACCTCGGCCTTCTTGGGGCCGATCAAGGCGAAGACGTCCTCCTCGTGGCCGTCCTCGCGCACGAGGGTGGCGGTCAGGCCCAGCCGCCGGCGGGCCTGAAGGCCGGCGGTCACCTGGAAGATGGGCGCCGGCAGCAGGTGGACCTCGTCGTAGACGATCAACCCCCAGTCACGCTCGTCGAAGAGCCCGAGGTGGGTGAAGCCGCCGTCCCGCCGGCCGCGGTGGGTGAGGATCTGGTAGGTGGCGACGGTGACCGGCCGGATCTCCTTGGCCCCCGAATGGTAGGCGCCGACCTGATCCGCCCGGAGATCGGTCTTGTCGAGGAGCTCGGAGATCCACTGCTTTACGGCGGTGACGCTGGTGGTCAAAACCAGGGTCGAGCACTGGAGCGCCGCCATGCAGGCCATGCCGACGACCGTCTTGCCGGCTCCGCAGGGGAGCACGATGACCCCGCTGCCGCCGCGCTCGGTGCCGGCGGCGTGAAAGGTGGCCGCGGCCTCGCGCTGATAATCGCGGAGGGCGAAAGGGCGGCCCTTCTCGGTCGTCTCGCGGAGAGCGAGGTTCAGCCGCTCCCCGGCCTTGTAGCCCGCCAGGTCCTCGGCCGGAAAGCCGGCCTTGACCAGGGCCTGCTTCAGCCGGCCGCGGGACCCCGGGTCGATCCGGAAGGTGAGCGGCGAGAGGCGTTCGCCGAGGAGCGGCGCCACCCCCTTCTGGCGGGCGATCTCCTCGGCGAGCGGCAGGTCGGCGGCGGCGAGCGTCAACCCCTCGCCCTCTTCGTCCTTGGCATCCAGCCCCGGCCGCACGAGGCGGAGCCGGCCGTAGCGCGAGGCGTGGCCGCGGACGCCCGTCGTGACGTTCGCGGGGACCGGATACTTGGCGAGGTCGTTTAGGGTCGCCACGATCTCCTCCGGGGAGAGGCCGGCGGCGCAGGCGTTCCAGATCGACAGCGGGGTGATGCGGTAGGTATGGACGTGCTCGGGCGACTTGACGAGCTCCGCGAAGGGCGCCAGGCGGTCGCGGGCCTCGCCGTAGCGGGGGGAGTCGACCTCGACCAGGAGCGTGTGGTCGCCCTGGACGATCAGCGGGTTGTCGGGCGGGAATCCTGTCATGCCCGGAGACTATAACGGGAGCGAGGGAGGATACTCCAGAGGCGCGAGTATCCGCGGTCGAGAACCGGACGGCATCGGCAGGCAGGTCGCGCCGAGCCAGAGGCCCTGGAAAGCCTCCTCAGGTGGCCGGCTTCGCTTCCGGCCGCGCCAGGTCGCTCACCGAACGGTGGGTCTCGACCTTGCCGCATTCCTCGTGGACCTTCGCCAGCTCGGCGATGAGGAACTTCCGTTGGCCGAGATCGGCGATGCCGGAGAGCGATTCCTTGCTGAACGGGCAGGGCGCGTCGCGGAACCAGCACTGCCCGGGAGCCTTGCCCGCGCGCCTGGGGTTGAGCTCCAACTTCATCTCCGTCTCCATCTCCATCTCATCGTCGGCGCGCCGCGAGGTCACCGTCTTGGCTTCGACCCTGTCGAGCCCCCGCACACCCCAGGCTTCCAGCCACTCCTCCTTGCCATTCTGGCGAGCTTGATGGAAGGTCGCGATCGTCGAAGCGCAACCGTGGGCGATGCTCTGGGCCTGCTTCCGGCGCCGGAACCCCAGCATCGGATGGAAGCCGAAGGTATTGCACAGCCAGCGCGGCCGGACGGCGATCACGTGCAGGTCGAGCGGCGTCCAGGCCGGATTCCCGCCGGCCCCGATCTGGCTGCGATAGATCTCCCGCAGGTCCCGCTGCAGCGCCCCGTAGGCGTCGATCTTCCGGTTGTACCCGAAGGTCTTGGCGCGCTTCTGGAGGCGTAGGAAGCTCTTGCTGAACGTCTCCGCCTTGCCATCGTCCAGGCAGGTCTTGTCCACCTCGAGCGAGGCGGTGAAGAGCAGGTGGGGCACCTCCCTGCCGCCGACCCGCGGCCGCCGGGCGACGGAGGGGCGTTCGCCCCGCGAGGCCTGGTCCAAGAACCGCGCCACCGCGTCGAGCGGCAGGTTGTCGATGATGCCGCCGTCGACGTACTGGTCGGTCTCCGTGGCGTGGCGGAGCATCTCCCACTTCTGGCGCGGCCTGAAGACGGCGGGGAAGGCGCTGCTCGCGAGCAGGCCGTAGAGCAGGGAGGCCTGACCTTGAGTATCCGGTCCACCCAGGATCTCGAGCTCGCCGCGGTTCAGGTTGGTGGCGGTGGCGAGGAACTGGATGCCGTGCTCGGCGAAGGCGGAGAAGAGGGCGTTGCCCGGCTCGCGGTGGAGGCCGCGGATCACCTCCTCCCGGATGAGCAGGGCGAGCGGCTCGGCGCCCAGGATCTCCTGGCCGACGCCGCCGCGGTCGAAGAACTCCTGGAGCGCCGTCTGGAGGAGGCGTTTGAGCTCGCCGGCGTCCTGCTCCCGCGCGGCCTTGACCAGCTCGGACAGGTGCAGGGGGCTCAAGTAGAAGAGCCGCTCGAGGCCGGCGATCACCCGCCGGCCACGCGCCCCGAACCGCATCCCGGGATCGAGGTCGTAGCGCCGGAGCACGAGGTCCAGGTCGCGGGCCGAGAAGTTCGCGTCCGCGGCGCGCAGGGTCAGGCCGCGGACGAAATCCGCCAGCCGGTCGGTCATCACCAGCTGATCGATGCCGAGAAAGGTGGCCGACAGATTGGCGATGGGGATCTGCCGGGCCTCCCTGGGCTCGGTGAACACCTGCGCGATCATGGCGGCGATGATCGACCCCACCGACGAGCCGGCGACCAGGTCGGGCATCAGGCCGAGCTCGTTCAAGCCGTTCAGCACCCCCATGTGGAAGACGCCGCGGAACACCCCGCCGCCGAACAGGAAGCTCACCAGCGGCCGGTCCCGCCCCGGGAGGGCCGCGCGTTCGACGGGCCAGCCGGTGAGCTCGATCGGGGGCGGAGCCTGGGAGGGAGGGGACGGCACCGGCGCGGTGGTCTCCCCCTGACGCGGCCACTCGGGCCAGACCGGCCGCCCGGGGCGGATCAGAAGCCGCCGGGCGGAGGCCGGATCGTCTTCTCCCGCCGTCCGGTTGAGGGTGCAGCGGGCGCAGATCTCGGGCAGGCCTGGGCCGTCCTGGCCGCCGTCGCGCACGAGCCCCTCGTACGTCTCCCCGAGCCGCTGGTGGACCGCATCCCAGCAGCGTACCGAGACCCAGGGCGGTTGGACGGCGGCCGCGGCGGCGCGCGGGATCATCGCCACGAGCGCCGCCCGGCAGCCGTCCGCGACCGCCGCCTCGATCAGCTCGTGCAGGTCGACGTCGGCGCGCCCGGAAAACGCCTTGCGGTTGATGCCGACCGGCCGCTCGACGCCGATCGGCAGGACCTTGGCCCGCACGTAGGTCTTGCCCTCGATCGTGACCCGCGCCCGCGGCGGGTCCTCCGGCAGGGCCCGGGTGTAGAGGTCGGTGTAGCGTTGCTCCATCGTGGCGTCGCGGAAGCGCTGGAGCTCGAGCGCCCTTTTAGCGACCTCCAGGACTCCCGTGCAGCGGGCCTTCTCGCCGTCGTTCGCGAGGTCCGAGACGGTGTAGACGTCGACGATCGAGGACTCGGCGAGGACGCGGCGCGGGTCTGGATCGTCCCGGAGGAGCTCGAGCAGGGCGCCGATCGGCTCGTTCGAGACGTTCAGGCCGTCGATGAAGACTTTCTCCGCCTTGCTGTCCGACCGGCTGTCCGACCGGAACTCCAGCGACGCGATCTTGACCGCCGGGAAGACGGGGACGACGGCGGTGGCGGCGAGGAGGGCATCGACCACGGCGACGTCGGAGGGCAGGACCTTGAGGTCCCCGGAGGCGACGTCGGCGGCGATCGGAGCGACCGTGATCCGGGGCTCGCGGTTCTGGTACCAGGCGAGAGTCTTGGTGGGATTCACGGCCGTGGCCGCCTCGGGCGAGTGGGCGAGGGCCTGCTCCAGGACCTGGGCGATGTCGGTCTCGCCGTAGTAGTGGACGTCGAAGCAGCGGATGAGCTGCTCCTTGATGACATAGGAGTTGCCGAGCCCGTCGGCGATCCCGTAATGATCGAGGATGCGGTCGAGCACCTTTCGTCCGAGTTGACTCGGCTTGCCGGGCGAGGGCCGCAGGAGGGTCCAGAGCACGCCCAGGAGCGCGATGGGCG
>JAXDLD010000688.1:0-3341 GCA_034666805.1 Acidobacteriota bacterium | reverse complement strand
GGGATCACCTCCGTGCACGCCTCCCCGAGCACATGGTGCCTTCGGCCTGGGTCCATCTCCCGGCTTTACCGCTCACCCCCAACGGCAAGCTCGACCGGCGGGCCCTCCCCGTCCCCGAGGCGGCACTGCCGCGGCCCGGCGGTGTGCCGCCCCGCACTCCTGAGGAGGAGCTCGTGGCCGGGATCTACGAAGAGGTTCTGGGGATCGACCCGGCGCGCGGCCGGGTCGGCGCCTTGGACAACTTCTTCGAGCTCGGCGGTCATTCGCTCCTGGCGACCCAGGTCGTCTCCCGGCTGCGCGAGGCGCTGGGGGTGGAGCTACCGTTGCGGCGGCTGTTCGAGGCTCCTACGGTGGCTGGTATCGCCGAAGTGGTGAGCGGCCTCGCCGCCGCCCCGTCGAGCCCGGGCCACCCCTCGCGGATCACCGGCGCGGAGGCGGTCCTCTCCTTCGCCCAGGAGCGCCTCTGGTTCCTCGACCGGCTGGAGCCGGGCAACCCGGCCTACAACCTTCCCGGGGCGGTACGGCTCCGGGGTCCGGGCCGGCTCGACCGGGCGGTCCTGGCGGCGGCCCTCTACGAGGTGGTGCGGCGGCACGAGCCGCTGCGCACGACCTATCCGGAGTTCGAGGGCCGTCCAGTGCTGCGGATCGCCTCCGAGCTCGACCTGGCTCTGCCTCTGGTCGATCTCTCCGCGCTTCAGGCCCCGCGGCGTGAGGCGGAGTGGCGGCTCGTGGCGGACGCGGAGGCGCGGCGCCCGTTCGACCTCGCGCACGGCCCGCTGATCCGGACGGTTCTCGCGCGGCTGTCTTCCGGTGCGTCGGGCAGCGAGCACCTGCTGCTCCTCGGTCTCCACCACATCGCCGCGGACGGCTGGTCGTTCGGGGTGCTGGTACGGGAGGCCGCGGCCCTTTACGCGGCCTTCTCCGCCGGGCTGCCGTCGCCGCTGCCGCCGCTCGCCCTCCGTTACTCGGAGTACGCCCTCTGGCAACGGGAGCGGCTCGCCGGCGGCGAGCTGGCGGCGGACCTCGCCTACTGGCGGCAGGCGCTCGCCGGTGTTCCCTCCGGGCTCGACCTGCCGGTGGACCGGCCGCGGCCGGCGATCGTCAGTGGGCGCGGCGGCTCGCGGCCCCTGGCGCTGCCGGCCGATCTCGCCGCGGATCTCCAGGAGCTCGCGCGGAAGCGGGGGGCAACGCTCTTCATGGCCCTCCTCGCCGGCTATGGAGCGCTGCTGGCCCGGCTGACCGGCCAGGAAGACCTGGTGGTGGGCTCGCCGATCGCCAACCGCAACCGCCTGGAGTCGGAGCCGTTGATCGGCCTCCTGATCAATACCCTGGCTCTGCGCCTGGACCTCGCCGGAGACCCGCCGTTCGCCGCTCTCCTGGAGCGCTCGCGGGAGGCGACGCTCGGCGCCTATGCCCACCAGGACCTGCCGTTCGAGAAGCTCGTCGAAGAGCTGGCGCCGGTACGGGACACCGGCCGCACGCCGTTCTTCCAGGTCATGCTGGTGCTGCAGAACGCGCCGCTTCCCGCCCTGGGGCTACCGGGCCTCACGCTCGAACCGGTAGACCTGGAGAGCGGGACGGCGAAGCTCGACCTGACCCTGACCCTCGGGGAGCGGGGTGGGAGCCTCGAAGGGACGTTCGAGTACAGCGAAGACCTGTTCACGGCGGCGACCGTGGACCGACTGGCCGCCTACCTGCGGGAGTTGCTGGCGGGCGCGGTGGCGGCTCCGGAGCACCGGCTGTGGGACCTGCCGCTGTTGCCGGAGGCGGAGCGGACCGAGCTGTTGGCCCGTAGCGACCGGGCGGCCGAGCGGGTGCGGTCCGGGGAGCTGCTGCACGAGGCCTTCTTTGAGCAGGCACGGCACCGGCCGGAGGCGGTGGCGGTGAGCTGGGAGGGCGGTTGCCTGACCTACGGGGCTCTCGCGGCACGGGCGGCGCGGCTCGCGGCGCGGCTTTCGCGCCTGGGGGTGGGGCCGGAGGTGCCGGTGGGGGTGCTCGCCGAGCGCGGGGTCGAAACGCTGGTGGGGATGCTGGGGACCCTCTCGGCCGGCGGGGTCTTCCTGCCGCTCGATCCGACCTGGCCGAAGGCACGGCTGGAGCTGGTGCTCGCGGACTGCCATCCGGCGTTGGTGCTGATGGACGGGAGCCTCGAGAGTGGCATCGCCGCGCCGCTCTCCCGGCCCATCCGCGCGCTGCCGGGCAACCTGGCCTACGTCATCTATACCTCGGGCTCGACCGGCATGCCGAAGGGAGTCGGGGTGCCGCACGGCCCGGCGGTCGAGCACTTCCGGACGATGCGGGATCTCTTCGGCCTCACACCCGCAGACCGGGTTCTCCAATCCGCCGCCTGGACTTTCGACGCTTCGCTCGACGAGGTGCTGCCGGCCCTGGCGGCGGGCGCGAGCCTGGTGCTCCGCGAGCGCGAGCCGGGAGGCCCAGGCGAGATGCTCGCCCGGATCGCCGCCCAGGGGATCACGTTCAGCAGCCCGACGCCGGCCTACTGGGCGCAGTGGATGGCCGACTTCGCCGCCTCCCGGGAGAAGCTTTCCGACCTGCCCCTGCGGCTGCTCCTCGTGGGATCGGAAGCCGTGCCGTCGGCGCCGCTCGGCGCTTGGCGGGCGAGCCCGCTTGCCGGGGTCCGGCTGCTCAATGCCTACGGCCCCACCGAGGCGGTCGTGACCGCGACCTGCTTCGCTGTACCAGGCGATCCGGGCGATCCGGGGTGGGAGACCGCCTCGTCCATCCTGCCCATCGGGCGTCCGCTGCGGGGCCGGTCCGCCTATGTGCTCGACCTTGGCAGTCGCCTGGCGCCGATGGGGGTGACGGGCGAGCTCTGCCTGGGCGCCCTGCTCGCCCGCGGCTACCTCGGCCGGCCGGACCTGACCGCCGAGCGGTTCGTCCCCGATCCCTTCGCCGGGGTGCCGGGCGCGCGGCTCTACCGGACGGGAGATCTGGCCCGCTATCGCCCCTCCGGCAACCTCGAATTTCTGGGCCGGGCCGACCGCCAGGTCAAGGTGCGGGGCTTCCGCATCGAGCCGGGGGAGATCGAGGCGGTGCTCGCGGGGCATCCCGGGGTGGGCGAAGCGGTGGTGGTGGCGCGCGCGGACGACCGTGGTGTCGAGCTCGTCGCCTATGTCGTTCCGCGGGCCGATGCCGGTGACCTCCGGTCGCTCCGCGCCTTCCTGGAGGCGAAGCTGCCGGTCTACATGGTGCCCGGGGCGTTCGTCTTCCTCCCGTTTCTGCCACGGGCCTCGAGCGGCAAGGTGGATCGCCAGGCGCTGCCGGCACCGGATCGGGAGGCGGGGAGGGCAGGTTATACGGTGCCGCGGACGCCGGCCGAG